>CAZIKJ010000346.1:0-6623 GCA_964539685.1 uncultured Pelistega sp. | reverse complement strand
CCCGCGTCTCCCGTTCGTCGGCTCTGGCCTCGAAAGCAACAGGTTTCCCGATTGCCAAAGTCGCGGCCAAACTGGCGGTTGGCTATACGCTGGATGAATTGGGCAATGACATTACTGGCGGCCGAACTCCGGCTTCGTTCGAACCCACCATTGATTATGTGGTCACGAAGATTCCACGCTTTGCTTTTGAAAAATTCCCGCTCGCCGATTCACGTCTGACTACCCAGATGAAATCTGTGGGTGAAGTCATGGCGATGGGCCGCACCTTCAAAGAGTCTTTCCAAAAAGCCCTACGTGGTCTAGAAGTTGGCGTTGATGGCTTAAATCAGAAAACTATTGACCGTGAAACCTTGCAGGTTGAATTAGCTGAGCCTGGTCCAGAGCGTATTTGGTACGTTGGTGATGCCTTCGATAAGGGCTTCACACTTAATGAAGTACACCAACTCACCAAAATTGATCCTTGGTTCTTGCAACAAATTAAAGAAATCGTTGATGTTGAATTAGCGCTTGAGCAGAAGACCTTAGCAGATTTAGATGCCGATACTCTACGCGCGATTAAGCGTGATGGTTTCTCGGATCGCCGTTTAGCCTATTTATTGGATACCTCAGAGTCTGAAGTACGCAAAGTCCGTCACGGTTTTGGTATTCGTCCTGTGTACAAGCGCGTTGATACTTGTGCGGCTGAGTTTGCCACGAATACTGCTTATATGTACTCAAGCTATGAAGAAGAGTGCGAAGCACGACCTACGGATAAGAAGAAAATTATTGTCTTAGGTGGTGGTCCTAACCGTATTGGCCAAGGTATCGAGTTCGACTATTGTTGTGTGCATGCCGCTTTAGCGCTACGTGAAGACGGCTACGAGACAATCATGGTGAACTGTAACCCTGAAACCGTATCAACCGACTACGACACATCAGATCGCTTGTACTTCGAGCCACTAACGCTTGAAGATGTGTTAGAAATTGTGCATGTTGAAAAGCCAGTTGGCATGATTGTGCAATACGGTGGCCAGACGCCATTGAAATTAGCGCGTGCTCTTGAAGCCAATGGTGTGCCCATTATCGGTACCAGCCCAGAGTCAATTGATATCGCTGAAGACCGTGAGCGCTTCCAGAAATTATTGCACAAATTGGACCTAAAGCAACCGCCTAACCGTACAGCGCGTACCGAAGCGGAAGCGATTGCTCATGCTGAAGATATTGGTTACCCATTAGTTGTGCGTCCTAGCTATGTACTAGGTGGTCGCGCAATGGAAATCGTTCATGAACAAGCCGATTTAGAGCGTTATATGCGCGAAGCCGTTAAGGTGAGCAATGACTCTCCTGTATTGCTTGATCGCTTCCTAAACAATGCGACCGAAGTGGACGTGGATTGTATCGCTGACGGTGAAGTCGTATTCATCGGTGGTGTAATGGAGCATATTGAACAAGCTGGCGTTCACTCTGGTGACTCTGCATGTAGCTTACCTCCTTATTCTTTATCGGCTGAAGTGATTGAAGAAATTAAGCGTCAGACATGTGTTATGGCCAAGGCTTTAAACGTGAAGGGCTTGATGAACGTGCAGTTTGCGATTCAAGATGATGAGGTGTATGTGCTAGAAGTTAACCCACGTGCTTCACGTACTGTGCCTTATGTGTCTAAAGCGACGGGTCTACAATTAGCCAAGATTGCTGCACGCGCTATGGCGGGTCGTACATTAGCTGAGCAAGGTGTTGAAAAAGAAGTGGTACCTAGCTACTACTGTGTTAAAGAAGCGGTCTTCCCATTTGTGAAATTCCCAGGTGTGGACACTATTCTTGGCCCAGAGATGAAATCAACCGGTGAGGTAATGGGTGTTGGTGAAACATTCGGCGAAGCGTTTGTTAAATCACAACTAGCCGCTAGCGCACCGATGCCTGAGTCTGGTTTAGTCTTTATCAGCGTAAAAAACCAAGATAAGGAAAAAACCATCCCTGTCGCACAAGGTTTAGTGAAACTTGGCTTTACCATTGCTGCAACGCGTGGCACCGCGGCAACGCTGAAGGAAGCAGGTATTCCAGTGCAAGTGGTTAATAAAGTGACTGAAGGTCGCCCGCATATTGTCGATATGTTGAAGAATGGCGAGGTCAGCTTAGTCGTGAATACCGTAGATGAGCGTCGCAATGCGATTAATGATTCACGTGCTATTCGTACTCATGCCTTAGCGGGTCGTGTCACGTTCTACACCACTATTGCGGGTGCGCGCGCAGCGGTTGAGGGCATGCAATACTTGCGTGATTCTGATGGTCTTCGTGTTTACCCATTGCAAGACTTGCACAAAAAATTGGCGAGTTAAGCTCTGTTATTGCCGCTTTTAAGCACGGCTCAGAAGTTTTAACTCACTGAGTTCTCGTGCTTAAATTGCGCAATGGGGACACCCTAAACGATGCATTGGCTACTGTGTTAGTCAATGCATTTTTTCTTGGGCGTAACCATTAATTCAGTGTTTCAGATCCACAGTCATTCAGTAGATGTATTTTTTAGGCAAGGAAGTTTTGTTGTACAATGAACCAAAGTAATTGTTATGTTGATACACTTGTCTAAAGGATCTATCATGAAAGGTAGTCAAAAAGTTATTGATTATTTAAACTTTTTAATCGCTGGAGAATTAGCTGCCCGCGATCAGTACTTTATTCATTCTCGTATGTATTCAGAGTGGGGCTTCAGTAAGCTTTATGATCGCTTGAATCATGAGATGGAAGAAGAGACGCAACATGCAGATGATATGATTCGCCGTGTGCTGTTGCTCGAAGGTATTCCAAATATGAAACCTGAAGCATTGAATATTGGTGCTGATGTGCCTTCAATGTTGCAAGCTGACCTAGATCTAGAGTTATTAGTGCGTGATAATCTTAAAAAAGGCATTGTCTTATGTGAACAAGAGCGCGATTTTGTTACGCGTGATATCTTGGTGACACAATTGCAAGATACTGAAGAAGACCATGCGCATTGGTTAGAGAAGCAGTTGCATTTAATCAAGACGATTGGGCTAGACAACTACTTACAGTCCCAACTCTCTTCAGCGGAATAAGTCGATTGCGCGTCTTTATTACCGGAGCTAGCAGCGGCTTGGGGCGTGCTTTAGCCCATGCCTATGCCGCACAAGGGGCAACTCTCGGACTCTTGGCTCGTCGAGCTGATGTCTTAGAGAAGCTGGTGCAGGAACTGCCTAAACCACCAGCGCATAGGAAGTCAGGCAACGCACAGAATCCCAATCATATCAAGTCCCCACAAACTGCTAAGCCTCAGGCCATAGAGCGTCAATCTAACGACAATTCAGCGCTTGACGAGCAGGAGGTCGATACGTCTGTTGCGCATAAGCTCTATGCTGTTGATATTACCGATAGGGGAGCTTTACATCAGGCGGCTCATGATTTCCAGCGGCTGGGACCGACGGATATAGTCATTGCTTGTGCAGGTATCAGTGTTGGAACCTTAACGGAATTCCCTGAGGATTTTGCGGTATTTGAGCAAGTGTACCGTACTAATGTCTTAGGCCTTGTGGCTAGCTTTGAGCCATTTATTGCGGCGATGAGACAAGCTAATCACGGCACCTTAGTAGGGATTAGCAGTGTTGCTGGGGTGCGTGGTTTACCTGGTGCGGGTGCTTACTCTTCATCTAAAGCGGCGGTCACGGCATATTGCGAGAGCTTACGGGTTGAATTACACGGCTCGGCCGTAAAAGTCGTCACCATTGCACCTGGCTTTATTGATACCCCAATGACGCAAATTAATCCCTATGCAATGCCGTTTCTTATGCCTGCTGATAGATTTGCAACTCAGGCAGTTAAAGCCATTGCCAAGGGTAAGTCATATACTGTAATTCCATGGCAAATGGGTGCTGTGGCGAAGTTATTACGTCTCGTGCCGAATAAATTGTATGATGCGTTTGCTGCACGTAGTGGTCGAAAACCACGTCAGCTATAACTGATTTGTGTCAATACCTCTTCTGAGTTCCAGTAAAGCGATGTGCTGATCCGCCAGAGTAGCTAGGCAATTGCCCTAATGCGCAAATATAAGGTAGAGTAAGCGATGAGCTGAACTGCCAAGTTTATGCTGGGCTGTGACGAGTTATAAGTATCATAAACTGTCAACAATATGCTCAGCAAAGCCCCATTGCTTAATGTGCATGCCTAAATCAGGATCGATTTGTAGGTGATTAATCGCCGTGTTTTTCTGTACCACTTCGCGAGCAGCGTAAAAATCGAGTCCTTTGGCAATACGCCACATCATGTCAATTGCGCCGCCATGTGAGAACAGCAGTAGAGTCTGTCCCGCATGTTGTTGTGCAAGTTTATGTAAGGTCTCTTGGATCCGCTGATAAAATACATTTAACGATTCTGCCTTGTGTTCTTGCTCGGAAAGCTCGATACCAGAGCTGCACTTATTTTGTTCACGTAAGTCTTTTAAGAGCTCCCAAGACTGCCCCTCTAAAATGCCGTAATGACGCTCGCGTAATCCGTGAATTTGCGTCACATTCATGGTGAATTGATTGGCGACGGCTTGTGCGGTGTCATACGCTCTTTGTAAATCACTGGAGTAAATATGATCGGGTGGGTTGTTGAAAAAACCATTACTTAAGTAACGAGCTAAGTTTTTAGCCTGTTCAATCCCACGTTGATTTAAATCGATGTCGGTCCAGCCTTGTAGGCGCCGTTCAAGATTCCAGTTGGTTTCGCCGTGGCGAATAATCCATAAATTCGTAATGCTCATAGTAATTGTAAAAAGGGTAATAAAAAAAGCAAGGGGAGATATCGATTTTATAGAGCCAGGCAACGCCTAAGCGTATAATGACGAACAATGATGTCAATCTCATGAAATCAGCCTCATTATACCAATCTTCACTTAGGAAGTTCCTATGTCATATTTTCCCACTTGGCGTAAAGTCGAGCAAATTACGCCTGGTAAGGTGATTGCTCCGAATGAATACCTGCCGCTTGGTCAATCCTTATTTATGGGTGCGCAACACGTTGTGGCGATGTTTGGCTCAACGGTATTAGCCCCTTTGTTGATGGGGTTCGATGCCAACTTAGCCATTTTAATGTCAGGTATCGGCACCTTGATCTTTTTCTTATTTGTTGGTGGCCGAGTGCCTAGCTATTTGGGATCTAGCTTCGCTTTTATTGGTGGCGTGGTTTCAGTTACAGGGTATGTGGCAGGTTCAGGAGCAAATCCGAATATTGGTGTAGCACTTGGTGCGATTATTATGTGTGGCCTGGTATATGCACTCATAGGCTTGATTGTCTGGTACGCACATACACGTGGCAATGGCTCAGCGTGGATTGAGCGTCTGATGCCACCTGTTGTGACGGGTGCAATTGTGGCGGTGATTGGCCTTAACTTGGCGCCGATTGCTGCGAAAGGAGCGATGGCGAGTGGCTCAACCTTCGATGCCGTGATGTCGATAATGACTATTTTATGTGTGGGTGCGATTGCGGTATTTACACGTGGTATGGTGCAGCGTCTCTTAATCTTGGTCGGATTAATGTTGGCATACTTACTTTACTTTATTTGCGCAAATATTTTAGGATTAGGTGCGCCGGTTGATTTCTCTGGGATTCAAGCGGCAGCTTGGTTTGGCCTGCCGAATACCAGTGCACCCGTATTTGAATTATCGGCAATTACGATTATTGTGCCTGTTGCGGTGATTTTAGTGGCTGAAAATCTTGGCCATATCCGTGCGGTTAGCGCCATGACTGGTCAGGATCTTGACCAATATTTAGGCCGTGCTTTTGTCGGTGATGGTGTAGCAACCATGGTGTCTGGCGCTTTTGGTGGCACAGGAGTAACGACGTATGCAGAGAATATTGGTGTCATGGCCGTAACTCGTGTGTATTCAACCTTACTGTTCTTAGTTGCTGCCTTGTTTGCTATTGCGTTAGGCTTTTCACCGAAATTTGGCGCCTTAATTCACAGTATTCCAGCGCCTGTCTTGGGCGGTGTATCAATTGTGGTGTTTGGCTTGATTGCCGTTGCTGGTGCACGAATCTGGGTGATTAATAACGTCGACTTTTCCCAAAATAAGAATTTAATTGTGGCGGCGGTGACCTTAATTATGGGCGCAGGTAACTTCGCTATCGAAATTGGTAATTTCCGCCTTGAAGGTATTGGTACGGCTACATTCGGTGCCATTATTTTATATGCTTTATTAAACTATGATATGGACAAGGCGGCTAAGTCTAAGGCAGAGCATAGTGCTAAGTAACTGATTTTTAAGTGCTCAATATCTCGCACTCACTTTGCGTACTTGCTTTTTCTTAACAAATTCCGCATAATATCGTATGTATTTAACAGCGCTCTGCATTTCCTATGCAGGGCGTTTTAGCTTTTTAAGGGTTAGTAGGCATGTCATCATTACCATTAACAGTTCTTGGCGCAAAGCGTCTAGGCGAAGAATTAAATCAATTAAAGACGGTGGAACGACCTGCGGTGATTGAGGCGATTGCTGAGGCACGCGCTCAAGGCGATTTATCTGAGAACGCTGAATATGATGCGGCGCGTGAGCGTCAAGGTTTTGTGGAAGGGCGCATCAAGGAGCTTGAAGGAGTATTATCGAATGCGACAGTGATTGATCCAACGCAGTTAGACGTTGGTGATCGTATTG
>CAZIKJ010000345.1:0-1622 GCA_964539685.1 uncultured Pelistega sp. | reverse complement strand
CGCCCTATTCGGACTCGCTTTCGCTACGCCTTCCCTATTCGGTTAAGCTTGCCACTGAATGTAAGTCGCTGACCCATTATACAAAAGGTACGCCGTCACCCCATAAAGAGGCTCCGACTGTTTGTATGCACACGGTTTCAGGATCTATTTCACTCCCCTCCCGGGGTTCTTTTCGCCTTTCCCTCACGGTACTGGTTCACTATCGGTCGATCACGAGTATTTAGCCTTAGAGGATGGTCCCCCTATCTTCAAACAGGATTTCACGTGTCCCGCTCTACTTATTCGACGCTTAGTACCATAAAGTAAGTTTCGTCTACAGGGCTATCACCTGCTACGGCGGAGCTTTCCATCTCCTTCAACTGCTTACCTTATTATCTCGTCCAGGCTGTTCCGATTTCGCTCGCCACTACTTTCGGAATCTCGGTTGATTTCTTTTCCTCGAGTTACTTAGATGTTTCAGTTCACTCGGTTCGCTCCATAACGCTATGTATTCACGTTAAGGTACCGTTAAAAACGGTGGGTTTCCCCATTCGGATATCTACGGATCAATGTGTATTTGCTCACTCCCCGTAGCTTTTCGCAAGCTATAACGTCCTTCATCGCCTGTGATCGCCAAGGCATCCACCATGTGCACTTAGTTACTTGATCCTATAACTTTAGCGGCTCAATGTTTCCACTTCACCAATAAAACCATAGGTTCTTTAACCTTATCGTTTCGTCTATATCACTATAGACAGGATACTCAGAGCCTTTTTACGACGCCGCTTTGCGCGCCTCTCTGAACACCCTATGCTTGAGTTTGCGTGTTTATGCCGTTCATCAATATAAGTCATTCTAAGTTACTCAACAGCTCCTAAGAACCATCAAGTCACTTGTCTGTTATTACATTTGAGAACTTCAAAATAATAATGCAATCACAACCCTATCTTAAATTTTGTTTTATCCATCCCTGGTGGAATCGATAAAAACCCATTCAATACTTTGTTGTGCTTCTTCCAAATTGTTAAAGATCAATATACAGCCAATTCAATAACCAAGTATCTCTACTCGATTAATAAAAACTTGTTTGTGTTACCTATACAGATAAAATCATGAGTCAATCGAGAAATCATTGGTGGAGGATGACGGGATCGAACCGACGACCCCCTGCTTGCAAAGCAGGTGCTCTCCCAGCTGAGCTAATCCCCCAGATGTAACGTTATGCGTCATTGCTCGGTCGCTCGTCTACCAAAGTAAACCTCACTTCCTCGCGACTTGATCACGTCACTTATATCTCTTACTCAAAAAACGGAGGATTCTCCATCGCCTTTTCAATAAAAGCTAAACCCTGGTGGGTCAAGCTGGAATCGAACCAGCGACCCCCGCCTTATCAAGACGGTGCTCTAACCGACTGAGCTACTGACCCGTTTCGTGTGTTTCTCACTCACTACTGTATAAACAACAACCGATAAGCGTGGACGCTTCCGCTTCAGATGCATTAAGCTCTTAAAGGAGGTGATCCAGCCGCACCTTCCGATACGGCTACCTTGTTACGACTTCACCCCAGTCATGAATCCTACCGTGGTAATCGCCCCCCTTGCGGTTAGGCTAACTACTTCTGGTAAAACCCACTCCCATGGTGT
>CAZIKJ010000344.1:0-2004 GCA_964539685.1 uncultured Pelistega sp. | reverse complement strand
GGCCTAACATGGCTATAGGAGGTGTACCCCCGCGACTTAAAGCGGCTTAAAATCCATATCATTCCACTAAAAGGTGTTCTTAAAAATGGGGGTCATACACACCGAAAGGTAAAGCGAATAAACTAAGACTTAAAATAATTTTCTTCATCATTGTCTCCGTGGCAGGGACCTGCCTGATGGTGTGTTCTCACTATGGTTTTATGGATTTATGTTATTTATTATAGGAACTTAGAAAATTAAAACAAGCGTTTTAAGTTGTTTATTTTGATACGGTGTTTCAAACCTAAATAATCGCACAGCCCGCAATAGAGGATGATGTAAGGCTCAACAAAATCATACAGACCATAAAAAAACACGACCTAGCATTTTCCCTAGGTCGTGTTTTTTTACTCATGGTGTCCTCTCACAACGTGATGCTCAACGGGATTGCCAGCGGCTCATGCGCATGGCTTTTACTTACTGTGAACTCTCATTAAGAACTTCGTTCTGAGCCCTATCTGGCAGGATAGTTGCTCACTTCAGGTAGGGAGGATGATTCAAGCTCTAGCTTGCCCTCACTGAACGCTCTCCTTAATTGCTTCATCCTGTGGTGGATTATCAGACTCAACTGCAGGAGAAGTTTGCTTCTCATCATCCTCTTTCGCATTGGCAAAATCACCCGCATACGCCACGCTTAACTGCTGTTCATCTAAGAAGTCGCGCATCGCCTGATTGACTTCCTCCACGCTGAGCGTGCGGATTCTATCTTCAAACTCTTGGTTCCACATAAAATCACGGCCACTTTCTAAGTAACGCAACCAAGTGCCGCTCAGCACATTATCTTGCGCACGCGCTAAGGCGCGCATGCGTAATACCGCCGCTTTGCTTTGCTCCACCTCGTCAGCAGTGAAGCCCTTGGTCCGAGCCTCTTGAATGGTTTGGCGGATGACACGCTCAAGTTCCAAGCGCTTGCTGGGCGAGTAGATCGCTTGCACGGTCCACTCTGCTGAGGGCTCGAATGAAGAGGCGTTAATATTGCTATTCACGCTATACGATAAGCCATTCTCAGAACGTACTTGCTTAAAAAGGCGAGAGGTTTCTGAACCACCAAGAATCTGGTTAGCAATCAGTAGCGCAGGGAAGTGTGGGTCATTGTTCTGAACCTGTAATAGGTGGCGCGCAATAAAGACGGCATTCGCCTTATCAGGGGTCTCAATCACAAACTCTTTCGGTGCTAAGTCAAAATAGGGGTCAGCGATATATTCGTACGCGGGTGCTTTAGGCCAAGTAGCAATCGTGTCTTCAAGCACTTTAAGCGCCGCTTTAGGATCGAAGCTGCCAACAATAGACACATCAATATTACCCGCCGCAAAATTCTCGCGGTTAAATGCAACCAACTGTTCGCGACTGATAGTAGCAATCGCTTCAACTTGCTCCTCCACACTCATGACATAGCGCATATCACCTGGCTCAAAAGGATTCAAGTAACGACCGAGAGCATGCATAGCTTTAGAACCTGGTTCTGAACTATTCGCTTGCAATGCGCGGGTTACTTGGTTTTTGAAGGCATCTAATTCTTCTTGCGGATATTGCGCATCACGAATAAGTTTTAAGCTTAATGCAAGTAACTCGGCTAAATTATCACGTGTACTCGATAAAGAAACCACGAGTTGATTGGCACTGATATGGTAGTTGAGCGAGCCATCAAGTTGGTCAATACGGTCATGAATGTCTTGCTGTGTCATGCCTGTAGCGCCGCTCATGATTTGGCTGGCAGCGAAGGCCGAGACACTGGCTTGGCCTTTTAATTTATCAAGACTGGAAAACTTAATGCGGTAATTAGCGAAGACACGATTGCCGCGGCTAGCCTTAGGCAAGAGAGCGGTATGAATCACGCCATTGTCTAAGGAGATCGTTTCCCGTAAAGTTTGCGCTTGGATATTCGCGGGTGAGCTATCGAAAGCTTCAATCGCAGCGTAGTTCTCATCACCCTTATAGTCTTTTAATATCGCTTGTAAATTAGGG
>CAZIKJ010000343.1:0-4207 GCA_964539685.1 uncultured Pelistega sp. | reverse complement strand
CGATGATATGGATATTGAACGTGAACGTGGTATCACAATTAAGAGTCATGCCATTCAAATGGATTACGTTCTTGATGGGAAAAAATATGTTTTGAATTTAATTGATACTCCTGGACACGTTGACTTCTCTTATGAAGTTAGCCGTTCTCTATCCGCTTGTGAAGGTGCCTTACTGGTGGTCGATGCCAGCCAAGGGGTTGAAGCACAGACCGTGGCTAACTGCTATACCGCCATTGAGTTGGGGGTTGAAGTTATTCCTGTGCTAAACAAGATGGACTTACCTTCAGCCGAGCCTGAAGCCGCACGCGCTGAGATTGAAGACGTGATTGGGATTGATGCACATGATGCCGTGTTAGCCAGTGCTAAGACAGGCGTAGGGATTGATGAAATCCTTGAAGTGATTGTCAATAAAATACCGCCACCAGTTGGTGATCCTGATGCACCGCTACAAGCTTTAATCATTGACTCATGGTTCGATAACTATGTGGGTGTGGTGATGCTTGTGCGTATTGTGAACGGTGTCCTGAAGCCGAAAGATAAGATTTCGTTTATGGCTACAGGCTTTACCCATCTGGTTGAGCAGGTGGGTGTGTTCACACCGAAATCATCACCGCGTCCGCAACTGAGTGCGGGTGAGGTAGGATTTATCATTACAGGCATTAAAGAACTGGCTTACGCTAAGGTGGGCGATACGATTACCATTAGCGGTAAACCCGCTACAGAGCCATTGCCAGGCTTTAAAGAAGTGAAACCACAGGTGTTTGCAGGTTTATATCCTGTTGAAAGCAGTGAGTACGATCAATTACGTGATTCTCTTGAGAAGCTTAAACTTAACGATGCGGCCTTAATGTTTGAACCTGAAGTATCTCAGGCACTTGGCTTTGGTTTCCGTTGCGGCTTCTTGGGTCTCTTGCATATGGAAATCGTGCAAGAACGTCTTGAGCGCGAATTTGATATGGACCTGATCACTACCGCTCCATCGGTGGTGTATGAGGTTGAGACCAATGATGGCGAAGTAGTCATGATTGACAGCCCAGCACGTATGCCTGAGGTAGGTCAGATCAATGATATCCGTGAACCGATTGTGAATATGACTTTATTCATGCCGCAAGAATATGTCGGTCCAGTGATGACGCTCTGTAATAATAAACGTGGTATCCAGAAGAATATGACCTACCATGGTCGCCAAGTACACTTGCAATATGAGTTGCCCTTGGCTGAGGTGGTGCTCGACTTCTTTGATAAGCTGAAATCGGTATCACGTGGTTATGCTTCTATGGACTATGAATTCCTTGAGTACCGTAGCGCTGACGTGGTGCGTGTGGATCTCTTGATTAACGGCGACAAGGTTGATGCCTTATCAATGATCGTACACCGTTCTGTGGCGCGTTATCGTGGCCGTGAGGTGGTATCGAAGATGCGTGGCTTAATTCCTCGTCAGATGTATGATGTGGCGGTACAAGCAGCGATCGGCGCCGAAATTATTGCCCGTGAGAACGTAAAAGCTCTACGTAAGAACGTCTTGGCCAAGTGTTACGGTGGTGATATTACACGTAAGAAGAAATTGTTAGAAAAGCAGAAAGCCGGTAAAAAGCGCATGAAGCAAGTGGGTAGTGTGGAAATTCCACAAGAAGCCTTCTTGGCGATTTTACAAGTTGACGATAAATAATCCGTGAGATACCTAATGAATTTCGCCTTAATTTTTCTTATTCTATTAATTGTGACTTGGACGATTAAGCTCCTTGATAAATGGGTTTTAAAACCACGCCGTATTGCCCAGTATGGTGAACAAGAGGCTGATACCCATCGCTCCAAGATCGTAGAGTATGCGATTAGCTTTTTTCCGATTATCCTCGTAGTTTTCGTGGTGCGATCGTTTATCGTGGAGCCATTTCGCATCCCATCCGGATCCATGTTGCCGACCCTTGAGAGCGGCGATATGATTTTGGTGAATAAATTTAGCTATGGTATTCGTTTGCCTGTGATTGATCAGAAGGTGATTCCGCTAGGTGATCCTGAGCGTGGTGATGTGGTGGTGTTCCGTTACCCTGTGGATCCGAGTATTGACTATATTAAGCGTGTTGTCGGCGTGCCTGGTGATACGATTCGCTACGAGAATAAGCGCCTTATTGTGAATGGTGAATTAGTGCCCATGAAAGATGTTGGTCCATTCGTTAAGCCATCGCAACAAGCGGGCAATCCCATGCGTTATACGGAGACGATTAATGATGTCGAACATGATTTATTACTCTTGTCGCACCAATCTATCTTCCGTCCGATGATTAATTTCCAGCATTTGGACAATTGTAGCTATGCAGAAACCACAGTAGAGTGTAAAGTGCCTGAGGGGCATTACTTTATGGTGGGCGACAATCGCGACAGCAGTCAAGATAGTCGTTACTGGGGCTTTGTACCGGATAAATATATTGTCGGTAAAGCCTTTTTTATCTGGATGAATTTTGGTGAATTTAGCCGTATAGGTTCTTTCAAATAATGAAGTTAAAGAAACTACAGCAACGTCTGAACTATGAGTTTCGCCAGGAAAATCTACTGGTGCGTGCTTTAACGCATCGCAGTTACAGTGCCCAGCATAATGAGCGCTTAGAGTTTCTTGGTGATTCAATCTTAAACTTCTCGGTGGCAGCGCTTTTATTCAAGCGTCTGAGTCAGCAAGATGAAGGTGATTTATCACGCATCCGCTCAAGCTTAGTAAATCAATCCACCTTAGCCGACTTAGCGAATCAGTTACAGCTCTCTGATGTCTTATTGTTAGGTGAGGGCGAGCTCAAGAGCGGTGGCTTTCGTCGTCCCTCTATCTTAGCCGATGCGATGGAGGCCATTTTTGGTGCCATCTATTTAGATCAAGGCGTAGAGCAGGCGCAGTCTGTAATTGAAGGCTTGTATGCGCCCTTATTAGAGTCGGTGGATTTTGCCACTCTAGGCAAAGATGCCAAAACCTTATTACAAGAGATGTTGCAAGCCCGTAAGATGGCTCTGCCACAATATACGGTGACAGCGACGACTGGCGCAGCGCATGATCAGCAGTTCGAGGTTGAGTGTAGCGTTGCGGATTTATCGATTGCGGCATCAGCGACAGGCAATAGTCGCCGTAATGCGGAACAGAGTGCGGCTAAATTAGTCATCGAACAACTTAAACAAGTCTTGCCAACGAAAAAAGGCGGCGCTAAACCTAAGCGCGCCGTGATGCAATTAACCTTACCTGTGGCTGTGGAGCAAGATAGAAATGACGACTAATAATATGGCGCTGGCAACAGCAATACGAAATGTGCTTTGTAGCGGCGAAGTGAGATAGAGATGACGACTAAAGAACACTTTAAAACAGGTTTTGTAGCGATTGTTGGCCGTCCGAATGTGGGTAAGTCAACATTAAGCAATGCCTTGATAGGCGGTAAAGTATCGATAGTTTCGCGTAAAGCACAAACTACTCGTCATCGTATTCATGGCGTTCTTACACGCGAGCAAGAACAGTTTGTCTTTGTGGATACACCAGGCTTTCAGACACGTCATGGTGGAGCGATGAATCGTATGATGAATCGTGTGGTGACCCAGGCATTAGCGGATGTGGACGTGGTGCTTCATGTGGTAGAAGCAGGCAAGTGGAGTGAGGGCGACGAGAATATCGTGCCACTCTTGCCTGAGAATAAGAAATGTATCTTGGTGATTAGTAAGGTTGACTTATTAAAAGACAAGAACGAGATGTTCGCCTTCACCAGCAAAATTCTGAGCAAATTTAGTTACGACGCCGTTGTGCCACTAAGCGCGGTCAAGAAAATTCAACTTGACACCTTACTTGATGAAATCGCTACTCGCTTACCTGAAGGCGAGCCGATGTTTGAAGAAGATGCGATGACAGACCGCTCAGTGCGCTTTATTGCGGCAGAGCTTATCCGTGAAAAAATCTTCCGTTTAGTGGGTGATGAATTACCGTATTCGAGTACGGTGCAGATTGAGAAATGGGAAGAGGATGAAAACGGCGCTCATATTCATGCTTGCGTGGTGGTTGAGCGCGAAAGCCATAAGCCTATTTTATTAGGTGCCAAGGGCATGCATATGAAACGCATCGCCACTGGCTTCTACTGAAGCTTGGGATTGGTGTTTTACGTTCATTTTCGTGGATTCTCGTTTTTCCGATAGATTCACTACCTTATTTTTTGATTTCCCATCGTCAGACCCTTGATTGATCTGA
>CAZIKJ010000342.1:0-1573 GCA_964539685.1 uncultured Pelistega sp. | reverse complement strand
ATCTAAATCCCTTTCACTGGACCATTCTGTGGTTATGTACCTTAATTATTATTGTCGATGGATATGACTTGATTGTGTATGGTGTAGTTTTACCCTTGCTCATGCAAGAGTGGAATCTGACTCCACCGCAGGCGGGCTTTTTAGGCAGTATGGCTTTGTTTGGCATGATGTTCGGTGCCTTGACATTGGGTGTTGTCGCTGATCGAATTGGCCGAAAGAAAGTCATTTTATTATGCTTAATTTCATTTAGCATTTTCACCTTTTTATGCGCTTTTGCCCGCAATCCGACCGAGTTTGGTATTTACCGATTTATCGCAGGTGCAGGCTTGGGTGCTATGTTCCCGATGATTGTGGCAGTGATGACTGAGTATATGCCTAAAGCGATTCGTACAACTCTCGTAGCATTAACTGTGAGCGGTTATGCCATGGGCGGTATGTTGGCAGCAGGTTTAGGTGCATGGTTAGTGCCGACCTATGGTTGGAAACTAATGTTCTATCTAGGTTTAGTGCCTTTGTTAATCGTGCCGATTGTGATGATTGCCTTGCCTGAGTCATTAGAGTTCTTGGTACGTAAAGATGAAAAAGCTGCCCGAAAAATTATCCAAAAACTTAGCCCTGAACTTGCTTTAACAGAGTCTGATGAACTTGTGCGACCAGCTGCGGCAGGTGGTAAAGCACCATTCTTAGAGATCTTCCGCGAAGGCCGTGCCCTCGGTACGATTATGTTGGGTGTGTGCTTTGGTATGTGCTTATTGATGGTGTACGGCCTCGGTAACTGGTTGCCGAAATTAATGAATAGCGCTGGCTACCCGTTGCAATCAAGCATGTTGTTCCTGATGGTATTAAATATCGGTGGTATTGCTGGTGGCCTACTAGGTGGTTACTTAAGCGATCGCTACAATGTACGTAAAGTACTGATGGTGTTCTACTTCTTTGCGGCCTTGTCATTAGCATTACTTGGCTTTAAGACACCTGCTCCTGTACTTTATACCATCTTATTTGTCTGCGGTGCGACAACCATTGGTTCGCAAATCCTGCAGTACGCCTACTCAGCACAACATTTTGAGTTCAGCATGCGTTCAACAGGCGTAGGTTTCGCATCATCACTCGGACGAATCGGTGCTATCTTAGGCCCTATGTTAGGTGGCGCATTATTAGCCGCTAACCTAGGTCACCAAACCAACTTCTTGATCTTTGCTATCCCAGGTATTATCGCGATCTTTGCAGTGATGTTAGTGCGTCAGCCTAAAGCACGCAATGATGGTTTGCCAAAGACCGTGGTGGTGAATCCTTAATTGGAAGATGTGTTTTTGGGTAGGGAAGGTAGTGGAGCTTAACAACTATAAGCCTAAGCCCTCATCTTAGATAAGAGAACAGAACGGCGTCACAGACTGTGGCGCCGTTTTTTATTTATGGATTTGAGTTTCGTATGCAATTAAAAAATAAGATGTCTCCTTGTGTCGAAACACAAGGAGACAGAACCTAACGGTACATCCTTTCGGAAGACCTTATTGTAGTAACGGCTCTCATCCCGCAGTACTACGATAGGTAAATTATATTTAGTCTTATAGTG
>CAZIKJ010000341.1:0-1582 GCA_964539685.1 uncultured Pelistega sp. | reverse complement strand
ATATACAATTTTGTCTGTGGTGTTTACATTGTCAGCAAGGTAAAAACTAGGTAAACTGTATTTATTCTATGATTAGTGAATGGCTGGTGGCTTATTGATGGTTATTTATTTGGTAAGCATGTCTTCGTAAATTGCATAGTAACGATCCTTGTGATTTACATCTTTTTGAGATTCAGGTGTAAATCATTTTTGGGCGCAAGGTAGCAATATCTTGCGCCTTTTTTTTCTCTAAAAACTGGTGAGCCCAATGCAAATTAGTGTTCGTTCGGTGGCACCCGAAGACTACAGTACTTGGCATAGTCTCTGGCAAGAATATTTGGCCTTTTGCGAGTGTGAATTAGCGGCAGACATCACGGCGCATCTGTGGCAGCAGTTTTTTCATGCGAACAAGACTATGTATGCCTTTGTTGCGGAGAATACACAGGGACAATTATGTGGTTTAGTACATTGCGTTTTGCATCCTAATACCTGGAGTAAATTACCCTGTTGTTATCTTGAAGATCTTTATGTGTCACCGGATTCACGAGGTGTGGGCATTGCTCGGTCCTTGATTCAGCATGTGCAGACATTTGCTCAAGCCGTGCCTTGTAATCGCCTATATTGGGTGAGTATGCGTGATAATCAGATCGCTAATCAACTCTATAATCAATTAGCTCAGTGTACGGATTTTATTCAGTATCGCATGCCGCTGAACTAATCACTTGCGAGCAAGAAAAACTCAGAGGGACTAGACCTTATTTAATAAGCGTAGATGTACAAGTTTAGTCGAGTGCTTTATCATTCTGCTATACTTATTTGCTTGTCCCCGTAGTTCAATGGATAGAACGAATTCCTCCTAAGAATTAAATATCGGTTCGATTCCGGTCGGGGATGCCACTCTTCTAAGAGGGCAGTGCTATTGCTTAGCTCAAGAGCGTTAGCTGCTGAGTAGTTGCATGATCTTCGCGAATATAACGGAAAATTAACGTACCTTCATAATTTTTACGCTTGCCGACTTCAACGGTTAGGCGCCAAGTAGGAATAAAAGCCTCCTGCTCAAGCATCTTAATCAGTTCAGGCAGACTGCCTTCTTCTCTTGCTTGGTGGATATAGCGTTCTTGCTCGGTCCATAACTGACCTTCTTCAGGTCCTTCTGAATTCTCATCATAGGTAAAGCCCGAGTAGCGAATGGCATAGCCATTTTTAATTTTGTCACAGGATGGAATGAGTACATCGGCATTCAATAAATTTTCTAATGCTTGCTTGGAAGGTTTGATGCTAGGGGTTTTTGAATTGCCAGCACGAAGCGCCAACAACTCATCACAAAGCTCAACAATATCTTGCGGATTTGCCAAGGTGGTGAAGCGGTTGATGGCTGACCAAGAACGGTCGGTTTCTATGAGCTTTGCTGCATCCCGTAGTAGTTTGAGTTGTTCCGTATTCATACTAATTCAATGTGAGATTGCTAGGATTGTAATCAAAATTACATTCTTTTGCGTTAAAAAACGGCAATATTTCATCTAAAACAACTCAACTATTCAAAAACATATTAGGGATTACCTTGGTTTTGCGGGTAACTTTGCGCTAATGCAAGGTATAGTTA
>CAZIKJ010000340.1:0-3815 GCA_964539685.1 uncultured Pelistega sp. | reverse complement strand
AGTTCAATCACTACACGCATACCGTCTTTGTCAGACTCATCACGAATCGTCGAAATCCCTTCAATACGCTTATCATTGACCAAGTCGGCCATTTTTTCGATCAAGTTTTTCTTATTCACTTGATACGGAATTTCGTCCACCACAATCGCTTGGCGACTACCCTTATCGAGATCTTCAAAGTGGGTACGAGCGCGCATAATGACGCGACCACGACCTGTACGGTAGCCTTCACGTACCCCTTGCATGCCATAAATAATTCCGCCAGTCGGGAAATCGGGTGCGGGGATTAACTCAATAAGTTCCTCAACCGTACACTCTGGATTACGTAGCGCATATAAACAACCGTCAATGGTTTCATTTAAGTTATGTGGCGGAATATTGGTCGCCATACCGACGGCAATACCCGAGCTACCATTCACTAATAAATTAGGTAGACGTGCAGGTAAAATTAAGGGTTCTTGCTCGCTGCCATCATAGTTAGGACCAAAATCCACGGTCTCTTGCTCAAGGTCAGCCAATAATTCATGGGCAATCTTAGCTAGGCGAATTTCGGTATAACGCATCGCCGCAGCACTATCACCATCAACCGAGCCAAAGTTACCCTGACCATCAACTAGCATGTAGCGTAAAGAGAAGTCCTGGGCCATACGCACAATTGTGTCGTAAACCGCTTGGTCACCGTGCGGGTGGTATTTACCAATAACGTCACCCACAATACGTGCTGACTTTTTGTAAGCTTTATTCCAATCGTTATTAAGCTCATGCATCGAAAACAAAACTCGACGATGAACTGGTTTTAGACCATCTCTGACATCGGGTAAAGCACGACCAACGATGACACTCATTGCATAGTCTAAATAACTGCGACGCATCTCCTCTTCCAGAGAAATCGGTAGCGTCTCCTTAGCAAAGGATTCCATATTACTCACTATTATTGATTGATTTGCAGACGTCAAAAAAATTGAGCGCCAGAAACTAGGTTGGCGGCTATTTAAGCACCTTGACTAACTCAGTCCAAACGCTAAAAAAGCCCCTAACAAGTTTTTTTGATACCTATAAAGTAGATAACACCTTTCGTAGGCGCAAAGACTAGATTTTACCATTGTTCACCCCTGGTTTTAATGGCCTAGCGTTTTTTGGCAAATTTAACCCGCTTATATTTTAAATCCATGCCTCTTTTCAGTCTGAGAACAAATTTATGGAAAAAAACGCAAAATCGACGTTTCGAAATAAATGCAAAAAAACACCTAGGCAATCAAGCAGAAATTTCTGAATGTTGCATTTTAGGCACCTCAAATCTTAAGAAAGTGCTTTAACTTTACCTACATACTTATTGTCTTCGTTGTAAAAAACTCTTTAAAAGGGCAATTCACAAATTCCATATGTGGCTTATGTACAACATATAGTGCATAAAAACCACAAATTGGCGTATATCCTTAAAAATCTAGCATTTACTCTCTACAAATGGCAGTGAAATCACTTAATATTTAGTCAAGAACTTGGGAAAGCCGAGCAAATGTTTTGAAACAAGCTCAAAGCATTGCTATACTAACCCTGATTTCCATTCTGCGGCGTTAACGCTGCGAGTCAATTTTTTAGCTTATTTAGCTCATCGAGGAGAAACATGAACAAGCCCTCTAAATTCGCATTAGCAATCGCCGTTGCTCTATCAGCATCAGCCGGCGTAGCTCAAGCTCAAACAGTAGACAACTGGGTTAGCAACTACGGTCTAACTTGGATGAACGGCACTAACGAATACTGCTGGCAAAACAACTACTGGACACCTGCAACAGCCCTACAAGGTTGTGGTGGTCAGGCAGCTCCAGCTGGCATCACAGCTAACAAAGTAACTTTCAATGCCGATACATTCTTCGACTTTGACAAAGCAACTTTGAAACCTGAAGGCCGTAACATTCTTGATCAAGTAGCTGACCAAGTTTCTAAATTAAACCTAGAGTCTCTAATCGCTGTTGGTCACACTGACTCTGTTGGTTCTGACGCTTACAACCAACGTCTATCTGAGCGTCGTGCTGCATCTGTTAAAAACTACCTAGTTTCTAAAGGTGTTCCAGCTGACCAAATCATCGCTTCTGGTAAAGGTGAATCTGCTCCTGTAGCTTCTAACGCTACTCGTGAAGGTCGCGCCCAAAACCGTCGCGTAGAAATCGAAATCGTAGGTTCACCTAAGTAATTCGATTAGGCGTTTACGTTAACGTTCACGCTAAACTAAAAAGCCTCCTCTTCGGGGGCTTTTTTATTGCCTGCGAATTATAGTGGTATGGATTTATTGGACAGACTGATGGGACATCTAGGCGTTCCAACCACGATGATATCAGCACGCAATTTGACCTTGGTATAGAATTACTTTTACATACATTTTGAATATATAAAGTAAGTCACATCCTATGGTAAACTGAACCTTACTTTGTCCTACTTAATTTTTTGCTGATATGACTGCTACGCCCAATTCTCCAATGAACGTTGATCAAGCTGAAATCGATAAATTCAGTGCCTTAGCCTCTAAGTGGTGGGATCCGAACAGTGAGTTTAAACCGCTGCATGAGATTAATCCCCTGCGCTTATCCTGGATCCAAGAGCGTATAGGCGGCTCTCTTCAAGGCAAGAAAATTATTGATGTCGGCTGTGGTGGCGGTATCTTGGCAGAAAGCATGGCTGCTCTTGGTGCTCATGTCACTGGCATTGACTTAGCCCAGAAATCACTCACGGTGGCTCGCTTACACAGCTTAGAATCTGGCATTAAAGTTGACTACAAATTGATTGCTGCCGAAGAGATGGCCGCACTTGAAGCTGAACAATATGATGTTGTCACATGCATGGAGATGTTGGAGCATGTGCCAGACCCTAGCTCCATAATTCGTGCTTGTAGCCAACTGGTAAAACCTGGCGGCCATGTTATTTTCTCCACCCTAAACCGCAATCCTAAATCTTTTTTATTTGCGATTATTGGTGCGGAATATGTATTACAACTCGTCCCCAAAGGTACCCATAGTTACAATAGTTTTATCAAGCCAAGTGAACTTGTCAGCAGTGCACGTCACGCGGGCCTACAGCTCGAGCAACTTAAGGGACTTGAGTACAACCCAATAACGAAAGTTTATAGCCTGTCCAATGACGACTCCGTTAACTAGATGGTGAACAAGCGCAAATGATGAAAACTATTCTTTTTAACTTTGACGGCACCTTAGCCGATACCGCAAGAGATTTAGTCGCTGCGACCAACCTACAACGTGAGCGCGCTGGTCTTGAAGTGATGCCCTTTGAACAATTGCGCTGCCATTCCTCTCAAGGCGCGGGTGGTCTCCTCAAGAAAGCCCTAGGCTTAGAAAAAACCGACAGTCATTTCGAATCCGTTCGGCAGCAGTTTCTCCAAGATTATTATGCTTGCATGACCGATCAAACCGTCCTCTTCCCAGGCATTGCAGAGCTCCTAGAACAATTGGAAAGCAGTGGTTTTACGTGGGGCATTGTGACGAATAAAGCTGAAAACCTATCCTTCCCTATTTTTGATTATCTGGGCCTAACGCACCGCAGCATTGCCAATATCTGTGGCGATACAGCGGCACGCCCAAAACCACACCCTGATCCGCTCTTATTAGCCGCTGAACGCGCTAAAGTCTCACCAGAACAGTGTATTTATATCGGTGATGACGCCCGTGATATCATCGCAGGCAAGGCAGCAGGCATGGCAACCATTGCTGTGCGTTATGGTTATTGTGATCAGCCTGAAGAAATTGCCTCTTGGCAAGCTAATTTAACTGTTGATACACCAGACCAGCTCTGGCAAGCTATTAACG
>CAZIKJ010000339.1:0-2187 GCA_964539685.1 uncultured Pelistega sp. | reverse complement strand
GTTCAAGCATGGCTAGGCGTGTCTTAATCGCCTGGTCCTTATCAGAATCAAAGCGAATGGTAATGCTCGGCTCGGCAAATTGCAGTGGCAAATTATGCACTATATCGCCCCACATCAAGAACTTCTGCTCAGCGCCACTCTCAACTAAGAACGCCGTATGCCCTGGTGTATGGCCTGGTGCAAAGACGCTCTTAACACCTTCGACAACCGTGCCACCCGCTTCAAACTCTTGATACTGCCCGCTTGACTTATAGGGGGCGATGACTTTCTGTGCTAAGGCAAATGAGCCACGTGCTGCTTCAGGTGCAGCTTGCGTTTTTTCTAGGCTTAACCAGTGTGCCGCCTCTTCTTTCGGTACATAAACTTTCGCGTTCGGGAAGCGTATCGCATCACCTTTTAACAAGCCCCCAATATGGTCACCATGAAAGTGTGTTAGTAAGACAATATTTACATCCTCAGGCTTGAATCCCGCAGCTTCCAAGCCTTGTCCAATCGGTGAGGGCTTATCCGCCGCCTTATCGCCACTACCACTATCAATCAGAATCAACTGATCGCCACGCTTGACTAAGTAAGCATTGACAGCCGTTGCGTAGGTATCCTTGCTCTCTGAATTGCTTTTATCCGAGAAGAAGGTCACCGGCAACTGGTTGGTGCCATCCGATAAGGCGATAATTTCTAAATTGCCAAGCTTAGTTTTGTAAAATGCCCCTGCGGTATCTGCGCTAGCAGCGGCAACAGCGAACGGCACAAAGCCCATTGATAAGGCGAGTGTCGCGTTAAGAAACAGACGGCGTAATGGGGTCGAAACAGATTGAGTCGGAACAGTTTTCATAAGAGCCTCCAAGAATACTTTGTTTTTTGTACCACGCTTTATTCTGGTACACAAGAATATGTTTCTACTGATGGGTTCAGGTATTTCATCATTTTGGCTTGCGTTCATGATGATTCTCATTAGGCTAGCAAGCTTATATTGCTAGTATATGTATATTGATCAGAACCCTATCGAATAGTATGGCGCCTTATTCGTACAACCTTTTCCGTTAAGCATTATTCGTTAAGCCTTCACAGCATGCACCCTATAAATAATGCATCACCATATTGTGGCCATTGACATCGACAATCGGCGCATCTACCTGAAATAAGCACTCAAGGTTCTGACTTGTGAGTACATCTTTGCTTGGCCCATGTACAAGCACTTGGCCTTGTTTCATGCCGATAATGGAATCCGCATACGCTGAGGCGTAGTTCACATCATGCAAAACCACAATAATCGTTCGATTATGCTCATCCGCAATATGACGTAACTGGCGCATCAATTGACGGGAGTGGTACATATCTAAATTATTTAAGGGCTCATCCAACAAGAGATAATCAGTTGATTGACAGAACACCATGGCGACCATCACACGCTGGCGCTGACCACCTGATAACTCCGTGACATAACGACTCGCTAAGTCTTGCAAATCAAAATGCTCAAGCGTCTCGACGACCACGGCATGGTCCTCTTCCTTAGGGTGTCCCTTATGGTAAGGAAAGCGCCCGAACATCAGCATCTGCTCAACCGTAATTCGACTCGTAATCGAATTCTCCTGGCGCAGAATAGCGATCTTCTTCGCCATTTCACTATTGGGTGTATTCTTTATATCTAAACCATCAATGCAGATACGTCCTTGCCGTGTTTCTTGTAAGCGCGCCATCACAGAAAACAAGGTCGACTTGCCTGCCCCATTCGGCCCCACTAAAGCGGTGATCCCACCCTTAGGGATCTGCAGATTAATGTCTTGCAAGATCTTCATCTCACCGACTTGATAGGATAATTGTTCAACCGTAATCATAGCGCTTTACGTTTCAAGAGAAAAATAATAAATACAATGCCACCCAAGAACTCCACCACCACACTTAAGACCGCTTGCAAACCGAGCACATGTTCAAACACTAATTGTCCTGTCACTAAGATAAGCGCACCGATTAAGAACGCGGCGGGAATTAATTGACTATGGCTATAGGTCTGCATAATCGGGTATACCATCCCTGAGACTAAGAGGCCGAAAAAGCTCACCGGCCCGACTAAAGCGGTTGATACGGCGACTAAGACCGCAATGAGAAAGAGCATGAGCACAACGGTACGTTTATAATTTATACCTAAATTAATGGCCTGCTCTCGTCCTAGCGCGATCACATCTAGGT
>CAZIKJ010000338.1:0-3398 GCA_964539685.1 uncultured Pelistega sp. | reverse complement strand
CCACCCGCACTGGCTTTAATCAGTACGGGGTAGCCAATTTTATCGGCTTCTTGGTGAAGGAAGTTTTCGTCTTGATTGTCGCCATGATAGCCCGGTACCAGTGGCACACCCGCTTTTTCCATAAGGGCTTTCGCTGCTGATTTGCTACCCATGGCGGCAATTGAGCTGGCTGGTGGACCAATAAAGACAATATTATTATCTGCGCACGATTGAGCGAAAGCTTCGTTCTCGGCTAAGAAACCGTAACCTGGGTGAATCGCTTGTGCGCCAGTACGCTTAGCGGCGTCTAAAATTGCATCGGCGCGCAAATAACTCTGGCGTGGCTCAGAACCACCAATATAGACCGATTCGTCACAAGCGGCAACGTGTGCGGCATTGGCGTCGGCATCAGAATAGACCGCAACAGTACGGATACCCATGCGACGGGCAGTAGCCGCAACGCGACAGGCAATTTCACCGCGGTTAGCAATGAGAATTTTAGTAAACATGAGGACTCCTATTAGATGCGGAACACGCCAAAGCGGGTATCTTCGATTGGGGCGTTCAGGGCGGCAGACAAGCTTAAGGCAAGCACTCGGCGTGTATCGGCCGGCTGAATGATGCCATCATCCCATAGACGTGCTGTTGCATAGTAAGGGTGCCCTTCGACTTCGTATTGATTGCGGATCGGTGCTTTGAAGGCTTCTTCTTCCTCGGCGCTCCATTGTTTGCCACTGGCTTCAAAGGCATCGCGCTTAATGGTTGAAAGTACGCTAGCGGCTTGTTCGCCACCCATCACTGAAATTCGTGCATTCGGCCATGTGTAGAGCATACGTGGACCGAAAGCACGACCACACATACCGTAGTTACCAGCACCAAAGGAGCCACCAATTAAGACGGTGAATTTAGGTACAGCGGCAGTTGAGACAGCGGTTACCATCTTCGCTCCATGGCGAGCAATCCCTTCGTTCTCATACTTACGACCGACCATAAAGCCAGTAATGTTTTGTAAAAAGA
This sequence comes from uncultured Pelistega sp., assembly GCA_964539685.1. Classification (GTDB taxonomy): domain Bacteria; phylum Pseudomonadota; class Gammaproteobacteria; order Burkholderiales; family Burkholderiaceae_B; genus Taylorella. Next base: position 2,402 of record CAZIKJ010000338.1, on the reverse strand, counting down.
CTAAGGGGATCTTGCGTTGGCAGCATAACTCAATAAAGTGCGTGCCTTTTTGGGCGGCCTCAGAGAATAGGATGCCGTTATTCGCAATAATACCCACAGGCATGCCGTGAATATGCGCAAAACCGGTGACTAATGTCGTACCAAAGCGCGCTTTGAATTCTTCAAATTCTGAACCATCAACAATACGAGCAATCACTTCGCGGACATCATAGGGCTTACGCGTGTCGACGGGGATAATGCCATTCAGTTCGGCAGGATCGTAGAGCGGTTCACGTGGCGCGACTAAGCGCAAATCATGTTGTTTTTTGCGATTTAAGCGAGCAACGGCTTCACGTGCTAATTCAAGCGCATGTAAATCATTATTCGCTAAGTGGTCAACTACCCCTGATAAGCGGGTATGCACATCGCCACCGCCTAGGTCTTCAGCGCTAACGACTTCACCTGTCGCGGCTTTCACTAGAGGAGGACCACCTAAGAAAATTGTGCCTTGGTCTTTGACGATAATTGACTCATCACTCATGGCAGGTACATAAGCACCGCCCGCGGTACATGAGCCCATCACCACGGCGATCTGGGCGATGCCTTGAGAAGACATCTGCGCTTGGTTGTAGAAGATACGACCAAAGTGATCACGGTCTGGGAAGACCTCGTCTTGACGTGGTAGATTAGCACCACCCGAGTCAACTAAGTAAATACATGGTAAGCGATTCTGTTGGGCAATTTCTTGCGCCCGCAAATGCTTCTTAACGGTCATGGGATAGTAAGTGCCGCCTTTTACAGTGGGATCATTACAGACAATCATACACTCTATGCCAGATACGCGGCCGATGCCAGTGATCACGCCTGCACCAGGAGCCTCATTGTCATACATGCCATGAGCTGCCATTGGCGATAGTTCTAGGAATGCACTACCCGGGTCAAGCAAGCGCTCAACGCGGTCACGAGGTAATAATTTACCGCGTGCAGTGTGTTTATCTCTAGAAGATTGACTACCACCTAGGGCTGTAGTTCCAAGCTGCTGACGTAACTCATCGACTTGTACTTGCATGCTTGCCGCATTGTCGATAAAGCCTTGTGAGCGCGTATTAATTTTAGATTGAATAATCGGCATAAACCATCCCGATGAAAAGTGTTGTCTCTGCCCGTATGCCGCGTACGGCATACGGTTATTATTTTAAATGCTTAGAGAATTAGAGCATTTCTACTGCTAAGGCAACACCTTCACCACCACCAATACAGAGTGAAGCGACGCCTTTTTTACCATTGGTTTTGCGTAATGCACCAATGAGGGTTGTTAGGATACGTGCACCTGAGGCACCGATTGGGTGACCTAAGGCAGTTGCACCACCGTGGATATTGACTTTGGCATGATCTAATTTCAGGTCATGCATAGCAGCCATGGTTACGCAAGCAAATGCTTCGTTAATCTCATAGAGATCAACGTCAGCTGTGCTCCAGCCTGCTTTTTCTAAGCATTTCTCAATTGCACCGACAGGTGCTGTAGTGAACCACTCAGGATCATGAGAGTGTTGTGCTTGAGAAACAACTTTGGCGATTGGTTTTACGCCAAGTTTATCAGCGGTAGAAGCGCGCATTAATACTAATGCAGCTGCACCGTCAGAAATTGAAGAAGCGTTAGCCGCTGTTACGGTGCCGTCTTTCTTGAAGGCTGGACGTAGAGAAGGGATTTTCTCTGGTTTGGCTTTACCTGGGGCTTCGTCAGTGGCGATTACGGTATCACCGCCACGACCAGCGATAGTCACTGGTGTGATTTCCCACTCAAAGCTACCATCTTCAATGGCTTGTTTTGCACGGCGTAGTGACTCAATTGAGAAGTCATCTTGTTGCTCACGTGTAAAGCCATATTTCTCAACACACATTTCAGCGAATACGCCCATTGCGGTACCACGGCTATAGGCATCTTCTAGGCCATCAAGTGCCATATGGTCGTACACAGTAGAGTGACCATAGCGGTAGCCTTGGCGGCCTTTGCCTAATAGGTAAGGGGCATTCGACATGCTTTCTTGGCCTCCAGCAACGACAACTTCGGCGCTACCTGAGTTCAACATATCACTCGCCAACATCACGGCTTTAAGGCCTGAACCGCATACTTTATGAATGGTTAATGCACCCACGCTTTTTGGGAGACCGGCACCGATAGTGGCCTGACGTGCAGGTGCTTGACCTTGGCCTGCTTGCAATACGTTACCCATAATAACGTCTTGGATAGCTTCGCCAGCGATGCCAGCGCGTTCAACTGCGCCCTTAATGGCAACTGCGCCGAGTTCATGAGCTGCTAAGCCAGAAAGACTACCTAACATAGCGCCCATAGGCGTACGAGTTGCGGATACAATTACGATAGGATCAGACATCTTGCTCTTCCTTAAGTGAAGTATTAATAG
>CAZIKJ010000337.1:0-1736 GCA_964539685.1 uncultured Pelistega sp. | reverse complement strand
GCCATTAAGGCATAAATTACACCAGTAACGATGCCGTCTTGTAATAATATTTTGGCTATTGACCAATCCATTAGATTATTCTCTCTACAAACAAAAAGCCGTATCAGCCACGGTTAAGTGCCGGATACGACCACTGACCATTTAATTTTCTGGCACTATTTTAACAGATCAGGCTGATACACCCACTTCCCGTCGATAACTTTTACCAATACGCGAGCACGCTCGTCTAAACCTGTATGGTCTTCAGGTGTGGTATTGAAGATACCATGCACGCCACCGACGTCTTTGTTGTTCTCTAAGGCATCACGCATTGCAGCACGGAAGCGCTCAGAACCTGGTTGACGATCAGAAGCAATAGCACGTGGAATCGCAGCATTAATAATCGCTGATGCATCCCACATATGGCCGCCGAAGACGCTCACCGTACCTTCACCAAACTTACTTTCGTAGAGTTTAGTGTATTCCATACCCAAGGTTTTCACGGGATTATCGTCTTCTAGCTGCGCCGCCACCATAACAGGACCAGCAGGTAGAATCACACCTTCACAGGCTTTACCACAGATACGCAAGAAATCGGCATTACCCGAACCATGCGTATGGTAGGTTTGACCCTTATAACCACGTTGAATTAATTCGCGTTGAGGTAAGGCACCTGGCGTACCCGCAGTACCCATTAATACGGCATCAGGCTTAGCCGCAATAAGTTTCATAATCTGGCCTGTCACGCTGGTGTCAGTACGAGCGAAACTCTCAGTCGCGACTAATTTAATATCGGTACCTTGGAGAACATTCTCTAATTCTTTCAACCAACCCTGACCATAGGCATCAGCAAAGCCAATATAGCCTAAGGTCTTCACGCCTTGTTTTTGCATTGCATGAAGCAGAGCCTTAGCCATTAAAGAGTCATTCTGTGGGGTTTTGAAAGCCCATTTCTTGGCGCCTTCTTGTGGTGTGACCACAACCGCATTCCCATTGAGACTAATTAAGGGGATTTTCGCTTCAGCCGCCACATCAACTAAGGCAAGCGAAGCCGCTGTCACGGTACTGCCAACCATCACATCAATATTGTTCTCACTAATCAACTTTCGCATATTGCGAACCGCTGTTGCCGTATCCGTTGCATCGTCAAGTACAACATATTTAACCTGTACGCCATCAACCTCGGTCTTCACCACATCGACGGTGTTTTTCTCTGGGATACCCAAAGAGGCTGCTGGACCCGTCGCTGATATTGATACACCCACAGTCACTACTGGCTGATTGGCCCAAGCTGCGCCTGCTAATGCCAAGATTGGCAAAACACTGAGAGCGCGTAAGCTAAATTTCTTCATTAATAGTCTCCGAGAAGTCAAAATTTCTTGAATCGTCTAATCATAGCATTTCATACTAAAACACGAAACAAAACTATTCACTTTGCAAGAAACTTATACCTTCTTTTGAGACATACTGAAACACTCGTGACAGAGGCAAACACCCGAAGGGAGCATTTTCCTATACAATGCAATTTTTACTTAACGTTTTCCTATGTCAGATTTGCCACAAGACCCAAAAACTAAAAGTCTCGAGCAATGGCGTGAAGAACTCACCCCCGAGCAATTTTATATAACACGCCAAGCAGGCACCGAGCGTGCTTTTACAGGCCAATATTGGGATCATCGTGAGCTGGGTCTGTATCGTTGCATCTGCTGTCAAACCCCGCTATTTCACTCTGACACCAAGTTTGATGCGGGCTGCGG
>CAZIKJ010000336.1:0-6675 GCA_964539685.1 uncultured Pelistega sp. | reverse complement strand
TCTTTGAAGGCGATCCATCGCGCGCCCTGCCCTATAAAGACGTCGGTAATGGCATCAATTTCGCGGGGATTGAATATTATCTACCCCTATTTTTCAATGAGACCGCAACGATTTTCGACTATATCCCTGAGCATAGCTTATGCCTAACCAGTGGGGATTTAGAAGGTGTTATACAACAGTTCTGGCAAGACACACAAAGCCGTTATCATTTTCTAAAAGCCGATCGTGAGCGCCCAATCCTGCCTCCTGACCAACTGTTTCTCAGCGCTGAACAGGTTTTTTCAAACTTAAAGAACTTTGCGCGTATTAGCTTAGATGCACAACAAGCCCATACAGGGATTACACCAGCACCTGATGTCGCGGTACTGCGTCGCCATGAGCAACCCTTTATGCGTTTACAAGAACTGATTGAAAAAGACGATAGCCATATTATTCTGTGTGCAGATTCCGCGGGACGTCGCGAGACCTTGCTGCAACTGTTGCAAGAACAACAGCTGCGCCCTTCGCAAGTTTTCGATCAACTCAGTGATTTTATTGCTGAACCGCAAAAATTCGCACTCGCTATTGCTCCTATCCAACAAGGCTTTAGTTTAAATCTGAACCTTATAGCAAATAGTGATAAGCCGAAGAACGCGCCGACCACGATCATTATTTTAACTGAGAACGATCTCTACCCAGGCAGTAGCAGTGGCACACAACGACGCCGTCGTAAACAAGAGCAACATAGCAATGTTGAAGCTATGGTACGTGACTTATCCGAGCTGCGTGAAGGCGATCCTATCGTGCATGTGCAGTATGGCATTGGCCGCTACCAAGGTCTGATACATATGGATGTCGGCGATGGGCTGGTCGAGATGCTACAAATCGAGTATGCCAATCAAACCAAGCTCTATGTGCCGGTCTCCCAACTGCATGTGATTTCACGCTATTCAGGCGCCGATCCTGAAGGCGCACCACTGCATCTCCTAGGCTCAGGCCAATGGGATAAGGCCAGGAAAAAAGCCGCCAAACTCGTGCGAGACACCGCGGCTGAACTCCTGCATATTTATGCTCAACGCCAAGCACGCCAAGGCTTTAGTTTTAAACTACCAATGGGTGATTATCAACAATTTGTAGAGGGCTTTGGTTTTGAAGAAACCCTTGATCAAGCCCAAGCGATTGAAGCCGTGATTCAGGATATGACCTCAGGCAGACCGATGGACCGCCTAGTCTGTGGAGATGTGGGCTTTGGTAAAACCGAAGTCGCCTTGCGCGCGGCTTTCGTCTGCGTGGCGAATAATCAACAAGTGGTGATGCTTTGCCCGACCACCTTATTAGCCGAACAACACGCTCAAACCTTCCGTGACCGCTTTGCTGATTTGCCGGTTAATATTGCCGAGCTATCACGCTTTCGTTCTAGCAAGGAAGTCAGTGCCGCAATTGAAGGCATTAAGAACGGTACCGTGGATATTATTATTGGCACCCATAAAGTCCTCTCGAAAGAAATTAACTTTAAGCATTTAGGCTTAGTGATTATTGACGAAGAACATCGCTTTGGAGTGCGTCAGAAAGAGACCTTAAAAGCCTTACGCGCTGAGGTCGATATCCTCACGCTTACCGCCACCCCGATTCCACGAACCCTCAGCATGTCCTTGGAAGGCATTCGCGATTTCTCAGTGATTGCCACCGCTCCTGAAAAACGCCTAGCGATTAAGACTTTCGTGCGTCGCGAAGACAATAGCACCATACGCGAAGCAATTCTGCGCGAGCTTAAGCGTGGCGGACAGGTGTACTTCCTACACAATGAAGTGGATACCATCTACAACCGCCGCGCACGCCTTGAAGAACTGATACCTGAAGCGCGCATTGGCGTAGCGCATGGGCAGATGCCTGAGCGCGAACTCGAAGTTGTCATGAAAGACTTCTACCATAAGCGTAGTAACATTCTCTTATGCACAACGATTATTGAGACAGGGATTGATGTACCCAGTGCAAATACCATTATTATTCATCGTGCCGATAAGCTCGGCTTGGCTCAACTCCATCAGTTGCGTGGACGTGTAGGACGCTCCCATCACCAGGCCTATGCCTACCTCATGACGCCAGGTGAAGATGCGATTACCAAGCAAGCCAAGATGCGCTTAGAAGCGATTCAGTCGATGGAAGAACTTGGCTCTGGCTTTTTCCTCGCCATGCATGACTTGGAAATTCGCGGTACCGGCCAAGTCCTCGGCGATCAACAATCGGGCAATATCCACGAAGTCGGTTTCACTCTCTATGCCGATATGCTTAACCGCGCCGTTAAAGCCCTGAAAGAAGGCAAAGAGCCTGATTTAGAGTCGCCCTTCGATCTAGATACCGAGGTGAAACTCCATACCTCGGCACTCTTGCCTGATGAGTATTGCCCCGATATCAATCGTCGCCTGGGTATCTATAAGCGCCTGTCACATGCCACCCGTAGCGATGATTTATTGGATATTCAAGAAGAACTCACCGACCGTTTCGGCAAGTTACCCGAACCCGCAATAATGCTGATGGCTACCCATCGACTGCGCATAATGGCACAAGATTTAGGCATTACAAAAGTCGATATTAGCGATGCAGGCGCCCTACTCGTCTTTAATGCGAAAGAGAACAAAATCGACCCCGTCAGTATTATTGAACTCATTCAAAGCCATCGCCATATCCGCTTGAATGGCCCTGATAAACTCAGAGTCGAATTCACCCAGCCGACTGAAATAAATCAACGCATTGAGAGCATTCATCAGTTATTACGCTATTTAAAAGGCGATACGAGTGCGATGCGGGTGGGGAATACTAAGGCCACTCAAACGAAAAAGAAAAAGCAATAAAAAATCTTCATTCGCTTCAGTGGTACAATTTCCAATAGTTTTCCGATTGACTTTGCGTATTGAAACAAACCCTATGAGCACTTTCCTCGTCCTACAATCTCCAACGCTATCCACCACGCAGATAGAGCAAATTGCGGCTATCGCCTGCGCCAATCAAGTCATTTTAGTTGGCGCACATGCGGCGCGCTTAGACGATATTGATCTCAGCGAAAAAAACGCCATTATCCAGTGGGCACAAGACAAGAAAGTGGACTATGCCTTTCTGCCAGCTCCACAACAAGCATGGAAAAACATGAAAGTGCTTGCCATGGATATGGACTCTACCCTGATTAATATTGAGTGTATTGATGAAATTGCAGGCGTCGCAGGTCGTAAAGAACAAGTTGCCGCGATTACGGAGGCAGCCATGCGTGGTGAGATTAAGGACTTTAGCGAGAGTCTACGCCGTCGTGTGGCGATGCTAGAAGGTGTCCCAGCACAAGCACTGCAAGAAGTCTATGATACTAAATTACGCTTGAATGCTGGTGCTGAAGAACTTCTTAAAGCCGCTCATGCGCAAGGAATTAAGACGCTCTTAGTCTCGGGTGGTTTTACCTTCTTCACCCAGCGCCTACAAGAGCGTCTCGGCCTCTATGAAACCCACGCTAATACCTTAGAAGTAGATGATCGTGGCTTATTAACAGGTCGTGTACTAGGACCGATTGTCGATGCACAAGCCAAGGCAGATTACCTACAAGCATTAGCCCATAAAGAAGGCGCCACGCCTGAACAATGTATTGCTATGGGCGATGGCGCGAATGATTTATTGATGATGCAACATGCGCGCTATTCCGTCGCTTATCGTGCCAAACCCTTAGTTCAAGAGCAAGCCAATTTCAGCTTAAACTACTCTGGCTTGAATGGTGTATTGAATTGGTTTGATTATGCTTAATTAAGCCCGCTTAAGCTTAGCGCTTGCCTTTCCCACGGCCACCTTATTTCCCTTAGCTTTAGGCTTAGGTGGGTGAGCATGGCGAGCAAGCACAAAGCTAAATAAGATTTTGCACCAAATCGCACTCCCCGCTAGTGCAGTCCATTCGTTGTAATGCCAGCCGCCAACGATGACGCCATATAACGCATAGATCACTAACAAAGCCGCCACTACATGCAGGATAATCTCAGGCACAATAAATTTACGCGGGTTTGGCGCAGGTACACCACGCTTCATCGCCACTAGGGAATAATCCTTCTTCACACCAATTCGATATGCCTTGCGTAGCCATAGAAAAGAGATAGGAAATAAGGCTAAAAATAAGATCCATGTCAGCGCAAGGTGAATATAAGCATACATGTGATTTAATCCTCTCTATTTAAATGAGTATTTAACTAAGAAATTGACTCTTCACATTTGACGCTTATTAGCGCTTGAAGAATGAATTTTTTGCTTAAACCTACTGTGTCTTGGGTGGGTAATGCCACCCAAGACATGCTAACTACACAGGCTTACCCATTAAATTAATGGGATTGCGCTGCACCTGCGCCACGTGGTACGCGAATAGATTCCACAAGTTCCTGGATATGACTTGGAACTGGTGGTGATACACGACTCACAATGAAGGCCACCACAAAGTTCACACCAGCACCAACCGCGCCAATCGCTTCAGGGGCAATACCAAAGAACGAGTTTGGACCGCCGATTAAGTGTGTGTATTGTGTACCGTCGATAAACAAGATACCTTTGTGGGCGAATACATAGAATAGCGTCACAGCTAGACCTGCAATCATACCCCAGCCCGCGCCTTGCTTAGTGATCTTGGTACTAAAAATACCCATCATAATCGCAGGGAACAAGCTTGAAGCCGCAATACCGAAGGCCAAGGCCACTGTACCTGCCGCAAAACCTGGTGGATGTAGACCCAGAATACCCGCCAAGACAATTGCACCCGCCATGGATATCTTACCAATCATCAACTCATCTTTCTCACTGAGATCGGGTTTTAAGACCCCCTTAATCAAGTCATGTGATACCGCCGAAGAAATCGCCATCAATAAACCTGCCGCTGTTGATAGCGCCGCCGCTAGACCACCCGCTGCCACCAGAGCAATGACCCAGTTAGGCAACAAAGCAATTTCAGGATTAGCCAAGACCAAGATATCTGGATTAACACTTAACTCATTACCTTTCCAGCCCGCGGCTTCAGCTTTAGCAGTGAACTCAGGCGAAGTATTCTTGTCGTTATAGTACTGAATACGACCATCACCATTCTTGTCTTCAAACTTCAAGAGACCCGTCTGCTCCCAACGCTTCATCCAATCTGGACGTGATTCGGCAACAAGCGACGAATCAGCGGCAAAGAGATCACCATTACTGGCTACCGCAGTATTTACGGTTGCATGCACATTGTAGCGAGCCATCGCACCTACCGCAGGCGCTGTAGTATAGAGAATCGCGATGAAGACTAAAGCCCAACCCGCTGAATAACGCGCATCCGCCACCTTAGGCACGGTGAAGAAACGCACAATAACGTGCGGTAGACCCGCTGTACCCACCATCAGAGACAAGGTGAAGAAGAAAGTATTTAACTTGCTACCATTAGCAAAATAGGTCGTATATTCTTGGAAACCTAAATCAGTGACCACTTGGTCTAAGCGCTCTAAGAACGGCGCTCCTGAATCCACTAAGGTGCCGCCTAAACCTAATTGCGGCAAGATATTACCCGTCAATTGTAATGAGATGAATAGCGCAGGCACGGTATACGCCAAGATTAACACGATGAACTGTGCAACTTGCGTATAGGTAATACCCTTCATACCACCGAATACCGCATAGAAGAATACGATAGCCATACCGATATAGATACCCATTTCATTCGATACGTTCAGGAAGCGCGAGAACGCCACACCCACACCTGTCATCTGACCAATCACATAGGTAATTGACGCTAGAAGTAAACATACGACAGCAATCGTGCGCACACCATTGCTATAGTAACGGTCACCAATAAACTCAGGTACAGTGAAGCGACCAAACTTACGGAGATACGGTGCTAATAGCATCGCTAGTAACACATAACCACCGGTCCAGCCCATGAGGAATACGGTACCACCGTAACCCATATTCGCAATCAAACCTGCCATCCCGATGAAAGAAGCTGCTGACATCCAGTCCGCTGCCGTGGCCATACCGTTAGTAATTGGGTGAACACCACCACCCGCGACATAGAACTCTTGCGTACTACCCGCACGAGCCCACCATGCAATGCCAAGGTAGAGTGAAAAGCTCGCCCCTACGACAAGATAAGTAATTGTTTGTAAATCCATATTGTCATCCTTGTTCTATTACGACTAGTCTTCATGCACATCATATTGTTGATCGATACGACCCATTTTCCAGGCATAGTAGAAAATCAGCGCAATGAATATATAGATAGAGCCTTGTTGAGCAAACCAGAATCCAAGCGGATAATGACCAATTTTGAATTGATTAAAAAACTCAACGAATAAGATTCCTGCTCCATAAGAGCATAAGAACCAGACGATTAGGATGGAAAATAATAAGCGCTTGGTGGCGCCCCAATAACCTTGATGGTCAATTTCTTGACCTCGTGCGGATGGTGGTTGACTACTCATATATTGCCTCCTTTTGAGAGTAAGAATTTCACTCTTCGATTGATTGTTTTCGTATTACAGCCGTACTCAGTATTAAATAGTGAACTTAAAAACACAATAAAAATTTAAAATAATTAGGGTAATTTCTGATAAATAGGAAAATAAATTAGCCCTAAAACTAGTAATACTACTGAGAAAAAATCACTACACAAACTCGTCATAATTTTTACGCATTGATATATACAAACGCTCGTTT
>CAZIKJ010000335.1:0-1826 GCA_964539685.1 uncultured Pelistega sp. | reverse complement strand
ACACTGGACGACCCGTTCTAATGGAGGTGCCGAGATCACCTTGCACTAAGCCTTTAAGATAAATCCAATACTGTTCATACAGTGGTAAATTAAGGCCTAATTTCTCACGAATCGCCTGAACAATTTCGTCAGTTGCACGATCACCCGCAATTAAGCGTGCAGGATCCCCTGGTATGAGGTGCGAGACAATGAAAGTAATAATCGAGACGCCTAAGACTACGAAGACGATGCCAATAAGACGCTTACGAATAATTTGAAAAAAAGACATAGGTATATGAGAGCCGGGATTATTAGCCTCATGCAACATGAAACACAATCCCGGTCTACTTTTATGAGTCAATAAAACACAAAAGCTCTGCTTAATTATTCTTTTGTGATGTCCATTACGTTATATACATCGTCGAGCATAGGGTTATAGGCATAGCCTTTAACATTGTCACGCAAACCAATCTGCTCACTTTTTTGGAATAAATAAACATAGGCGTACTCTTTAAGTACTTGCTTCTGTGCTTCTTGATAGAGTTTAGTACGCTCTTCTGGGTCGCTAATTTCTGCAGCCTTACGAACTAACTTATCAACTTCGGCATTTTCATAAAACGAACGATTGCCTGGTAAACCCGCTTTGCTTGAGTCAAACCAATAGTTCATAAACATAAAAGGGTCGGCGAAGTCTGGGCTCCAGTTACCAATCGCAATATCAAAGTCACCTGTACCTAAGCGATCACGCATTGTGGCATTCGCCAACTTCTCTAATTTAACGTCTACACCATATGTCGCTAAATTAGCTTGCACGGTTAATGCAATCGGTTCCCAATTAGGATCGCGATTAGAGTACAACAGGGTCAATGATTGTTTACCTAAATTGGCTTTAGCAAAGCTTTCTTTAGCACCATCAGAGTTCTGGACAAAATCAGGGTTGCTTGCGTCATAGGCCCACATACCATCTGGGATTGGCCCTTTTAAGAGCTTGCCTTGATTATTAATCACGCCCTCTAGAATGCCTTGGTAATCAATTGCATCTGAGATGCCTTTACGAGCATCAACATTACTTAAGGGACCTTTTTTGTTGTTTAAATACAGGTACGTTACTAAAAGTGATGGCACTTTATCGAACACCACGCCTGGTTTAGATTGCAAGGCAGTAATTTGGTCAACTGGTAGCTTAGAGACGATGTCGAGATCACCATTTTGTAGCTGTAAGCGCTGTGCTGAAGCATCAGGAACAATTTTGAAAACCACTTTATCGAGACTCGGTTTAGTTCCTGCAAAATGAGGATTACGTTCCAGCAAAATTTGCTGTCCCTTATCCCATTTGACTAATTGATACGCGCCAGAACCCGCCGTATTCGCGGCCAAATATTGATCAGCACCACCAGCCTCCTGCTCTACCTTAGGATTAATTATGCCTGCCCCATTATTCGCTAAAATATTGAGGAACGGTGCAAACGGCGTATCTAGCGTAAACTCCACTTCAAGCGGTCCCTTAACTGCTACTTTCATACCTGACGGGAATGGCTCAGAGGGACCCTGCTTCATACGCATAAGACGGTCAAACGTATACTTAACCGCCTCAGCATTCACTTCAGAACCATCGGCAAATTTATTGCCAGCACGTAATTTAAAGGTCCAGACTAGGTTATCCGCTGATGTTGTCCAACTCTCCGCGAGTTCACCTGCCACTTCAGTAGTCCCCTTGGTGTATTTGACTAAGTGTTGATAACTTGGATAAGTCACGCTCCAGTCATTATTGTCCATTGTAATCGCTGGATCTAAAGTTTGCGGATCAGAGGCCTTAGAAATGACTAAAGTGTCTTTAGGCGTAGCCG
>CAZIKJ010000334.1:0-1741 GCA_964539685.1 uncultured Pelistega sp. | reverse complement strand
GCGCGTACCGCGTTCAAATAAGGTTACGCCTAGCTCTTCTTCAAGTTGTTGAATTTGTCGACTGAGCGGAGGTTGTGCGATAAACAGCTTTTCCGCAGCGCGGGTGAAGCTTTGTTGTTCAGCAACGGCAATAAAATAGCGAAGATGTCTCAGTTCCATAACTCTATACCTATTGGGTATTAAACAGATACTAAAAGGGTGTTTGCATTCACAAATTAGCTAGGGTATCGTTAAGAGATTATTAAATTACCCAATAAATATACTAAAAAGCTATGATTAAGTCTATTGAAACACTATTAGTAGATATTCCTACGATTCGCCCTCATAAATTATCGGTGACAACAATGCGTACACAGACGCTTGTACTTGTACACATGGTATTTGAGGATGGTATTGAGAGCTGGGGCGAGGCAACAACCATTGGTGGTCTTAATTACGCAGAAGAAAGCCCTGCCGCAATTAAAACTAATATGGATACTTATATTACACCTTTATTGCTGCAAGAACAGCCGAAAAATGTCGCTCAAGCGATGTGGTTGCTTGATTTGCATATTAAGGGTAATCGCTTTGCCAAGAGTGCGGTTGAAACAGCACTGCTTGATGCGCAAGCACAACGCCTTGGTGTGCCGATTAGCGAGTTACTTGGCGGTGCCATCCATAGCGAATTACCAGTCGCTTGGACACTAGCTAGTGGTGATACCGCTAAGGATATCGCTGAAGCAGAGCAGATGATTAGCGATCGTCGCCACCGTATCTTCAAACTAAAAATCGGTTCGAATCCATTGCAAGACGATGTTAAGCATGTCTTAGCGATTAAAAAGGCCTTAGGTGATGACATTAGCGTACGTGTTGATGTCAACCAAGCTTGGACTGAATTAGAAGCCATGCGTGGTATTCAGCAGCTGCAAGATGGCGGTGTTGATCTGATTGAGCAACCTGTTGCAGCGACAAACCGCAATGCAATGAAGCGTCTAACGGACCATTTCGCTGTGGCGATTATGGCGGATGAGGCTGTTCTTGGCCCAAATAATGCTTTTGAGTTGGCTGCTGGTCATTATGCGGATGTGTTTGCGATTAAAATTAATCAGGCCGCAGGCTTGCGTAATGCAGCGCTCGTTGGGCAAATGGCCGCTGTTGCTGGGATTGATTTATACGGTGGTACGATGCTTGAAGGGTCTATTGGTACCTTGGCATCAGCACAAGTTTTTGCAACGTTCCCGAACCTTGCTTATGGTACGGAATTATTTGGTCCATTGCTCTTGACCGATGAAATTATGGCTGAGCCCTTACAATATCGCGACTTTATGTTGCAACTGCCACAAGCACCAGGTTTAGGTATTGCTGTCGATAAAGAGAAAGTCTACAAATTGCGTACCGCTTAAATTCTAAGGAGATAAATTATGTTATTCCACGTTCGTATGGATGTAAATATTCCATTATCTATGCCTAAAGAACAGGCTGATAAAATTAAGGCTGATGAGAAAGCCTATTTCCAGACTCTGCAGAAGAGTGGTCAATGGCGTCATATCTGGCGCATTGTAGGCCAATACTCAAACATCAGTATCTTTGATGTTGAGAGCTGTGAGAAGTTACATGAGTTGCTCGGTCAATTGCCTTTGTTCCCATACATGGACATTGAAGTGATGCCATTGTGTCGTCACCCGTCCTCAATGCACGAGGATGATCGCTAAGCAGTAATGCGAGCGAGCGTCTCCTTAAGTCGTTAAGTCGAGTGAGCAAG
>CAZIKJ010000333.1:0-1965 GCA_964539685.1 uncultured Pelistega sp. | reverse complement strand
CAGGATCACTTAGTGCGGCGGCTTGCTCGGCGGAATCGCTTAATGCGGCACTGCTAGCGAGTTCTGGCGTGCTCGCCTGGACTTGTGCCGCTGGCGTAGCAGTATCCACTTGCGGCGTAGCAGTATCCTGTGTTTCAGGCTGCCCCTGTGTTGCTGTAGACGGGGACAGAGAAGAGGGTTCTTGACTCATATAACAATAAAAAATTAGGAATGAAAACGAAAACGCATCACCTTGGCGGGTGGGATATTCGCCCAGACGAATTCTTCTTCATAGTGCGTGGTATGAATATCTTTGCGCCAATAGGTAGACTTTAAATTATAGGTGAATTGTACAACTTGTCCCGTTTCACACAGAAGGCTTTGCCATTGACTCACAATCGCTTGACGCACTGGTGGTGGCAAAGAGATTAAGGGTAAGCTCGAGACAATTGTATTGATCTGTGCATTGGCGGGTAATAAGTCACGCAGTTGTGCGGCATCACCATGGATGATGTTAAGTTGCGGAAAGCGTTCTTTTAAGTGTGAATAAAAATTATCGGCAAACTCAATCACTACCAAGTTCTCTGGTTTAACACCATGGTCCAATAAGGCTTGGGTAATCACCCCTGTGCCTGCGCCGAGTTCTACGACGAGGCCTTCTTGTGTGGTATCAATTCTTGACACCATGCAACGAGCGAGTTTCTGTGAACTAGGACAGATAGCGCCTATACAGCCAGGGTTTTTCACCAGCTCATGGATAAACATGGCTGGTGCTGACAGATGGATTTTCTTATTAATAGATTTGGCAAACTGCCAAGGCGATAATTCCATTCAATATCCTTAAGGAGAATGGTTAATAGAACTTATTATCGCACACGCATGCCAACTTGGGCACCTTCCCATGGTTCCAAAATGTAAATTCCAGGATTGCTCTTTTCATCGGCATCGCTACCCGCCAAGACCATGCCTTCAGAGATACCGAATTTCATTTTGCGGGGTGCTAAGTTAGCCACCATCACGGTAAGTTTGCCAATTAAATCTTCGGGTTGATAGGCAGATTTAATACCAGAGAAGACATTGCGGTACTTGCCTTCGCCAACATCTAGCGTCAGACGTAACAATTTGTCAGACCCTTCAACGTGTTCGCAATTCACAATCTTGGCAATACGTAGGTCAATCTTGGCGAAATCGTCAATCTTAATGGTTTCGGCGATTTCTTCACCGCCTGGTTTTGGTGTCGGTGCAACTTCAACAGGGGGTTCAAGTAAGGCATCAACTTGGGCGACATCAACACGTTGCATTAAGTGCGTGAATGGGGCAATGGTACTAGGTAACTCGACCGCATCAGACCACACAAAGTTGCGGTCTAAACGAAATAATTCTTGTGCAACACGTTGGCTTAGTACAGGAAGTACTGGAGTGAGTAAGACTGAGAGTGCTTTAAAGCCAGCAATCGCACGCGAGCAAATCGCTTGTAATTGGGCTTTCTGCTCATCGCTTGCTGTACTAATACCCTTGGCTAAGACCCAAGGCTGTGCTTGGTCGAAGGCTTGGTTAATGGTATCGGCATACGTCATCATAGTGCGTATGGCGCGGCCATATTCGCGGGCTTCAAAGTCGGCACTAACGGCTTTTACAAGCGGTTCGATTTCGGCGCGAATCTCATTCTCGCCACCGTGATACGCTAACTGACCGTCGAAGTGTTTGCTAATAAAGTTAGCGGCACGGCTCGCAATATTGATGTATTTACCAATGAGGTCAGCATTCACGCGGGCGATAAAGTCATCAGGGTTGAAATCCACATCTTCCACTTTGGCGTTCAACTTGGCCGCAATGTAGTAGCGCATCCACTCAGCATTCATGTCTAGATCTAAGTAGCGCAAGGGTGAAATACCTGTGCCACGGCTCTTCGACATCTTCTCACCGCTCACGGTAATAAAGCCATGGGCATTTAACTGATCAGGTACTTTACGGCCAGAGAACTTC
>CAZIKJ010000332.1:0-4003 GCA_964539685.1 uncultured Pelistega sp. | reverse complement strand
TAATAATCTAATTTGATCAATTTAAAGTAATTGAAGTGTAGATCGAAATTCATGAAATGATCAACTGATCAGGGTTTCAGTTTTATATATCGTTGTTTTTTGATCTGATCGTGAGGTTTTTCAGTTTCAATTTGTCTATAGATTTTAAGAAAGCGCAATCTCACTATCCCAGCTGATTGTAATTTGATCAATAAGCTTTAAGTAATCGTCAAACGTCAGTAGATGTGATTCTTCAGAAATCTTCTCTAGGGGAAAAGATAGTGTCTCAAACAGATCGCTAATTTGCTCAGACGAGTAGGATGCAGACAGAATATCAATCGTGTCTTTGAAATAACTGTGTAAGATTTTTTGACGCTCTTTAAAGTACTCGTCAGCGCGATGAGAGGCTTTCATAATCTAACTATATCTGCTCACTATTCAAGAGTTTCTATATACATCCTGCCTTGGTCTATATGCATCTTGCCTTAGTTTAAGTGAATTATTCATCAGTGATGTTACCAGTAGACATTCATGAAGCATGAATGAGGCATGAGAACTTAGCATAAGTAGCTTAAGCTAGGCGTCGGTTAAGTGAATCTCCCCCACCGCATACAACACACAATCCCCAGAGATATACACTCTATCACCCTCTAATCGACCATACAACACGCCAGTACGAGATGAGGCTTGCAAGGCAATCAGTTCAGTTTTACCTAAGCGCTCGCCCCAATAGGGAAATAGGCAAGCATGAATGGATCCAGTCACCGGGTCTTCGGTGCCACCATTGGCCGGCCAGAAGTAGCGTGATACGCAATCAGTTTCACTGCCTGCTGCGGTGACAACCACATCGTAGGGGTGGAGTTGTTTTAATTGTGCATCATCTGTGACGACTTTACGTACGTCGTCTTCATTGTCGTACACCACCATATAGGCTTGCTGGTTTCGCCAGACTTCTTTGGGCGCTAAAGAAAGTCCTGCTATGAGTTGGGTAGGTATTTCTGAGATGGGTTCAGCAGGTCGTACTGGGAAGTTCATCTCAATACGCCCATTCTCGAGCTGCTCCATGGAGAATTCACCAACGGCTTTTGCATGCATACGGAGCGGTGCAGATTGCTTATATTTATTCAGTAAGACGTAGGCACTGGCTAAGCTAGCATGACCGCAGAAATCAATCTCGCTAATGGGTGAGAACCAACGGATATGATATCGACCTTGTTCGTCTGCAACCAGATAGGCGGTTTCAGATAGATTGTTCTCCTGTGCAATGGCTTGCATTAATTCATCAGATAGCCATTCTTTCAGAACTATCACGGCAGCAGGATTGCCCTTAAATAGCGTGTCGGTAAAGGCATCAACAATATACATGGTGTGTTTCATAGTGTGCTCTGCAATGGTTCGAGGTAGGTGGGTGAAGCGTTAGCTTTCGACTGCTTAGTTTATTAGAACGCTATCTGGATGTGCTGCTCGCAAGAATCGCTAAGTATAAACTATAAACGTGTGCTTGCTGCTCAGCAGTGGCTAAGAATAAACGAGCGTATGCTCATAAGAAGATAGCAATTCAAGTGTACAAAAAAAGCACCATTTCAACAAAGAAATTCTTGTTGTCATGGCGCTCAAGAGGAAAGATATATTATTTGTTAAAGGCGAAGCCGCAATAAGTGTCGAGGCAAATAATTGACTACGTTAATAAATTGTGAGTCGTGGTGTGAAAATGTCCCCATCCCCATCTCCACCTTGGTCAATTTTCAATTGCCGTTGTTAAAAACACCTAAGCTAATCAGTCATTAACCAAACAAGTCACTACGAATACGCTCTTGGCGGCGCAATTCATCGAGCCATGCCGCTGCCTGTTCGCGTGTCTTGCCACCGACTTCTTGGGCAATACTTAAGAGAGCAGATTCAACGCCTTGACCCACAGTGCGGGCGCGACCACAGAGGTAAATCATGGCATTCTCTTGGTCCAGCAAGCGATAGATTTCTTGACCATCTTGCTGCATCAGGTCTTGAATATAGCCACGGTTCTCATTATCAAAGACGCGGCTAATGCGGCTTATCGTGCCAGCTGCCAGCGCTTGATCCCATTCTTCTTTATAGAAGTTATTGCCTTCGCTATGTGAGTTACCAAAGAACAACCAGGCAAAGCGTGGATGACGGCGTAATTGTGGCAGGAACCCAAGTAATGGTGCGACACCACAGCCTGTGGCAGCCATAATAATTGGGCGCTTATCGCCTTCAATTAAGTTAAAGTCTGGGTGACGGCGCCAAGTCACTTGTATGCTATCACCGACATTCAGCTCTTTCAGAAGATAGTTTGAAGCGCGTCCATGCTGAGTCTGGCCTTGCTCATCAACAAAGCGATTTTCACTTACGGTTAAGCGCACCAGATTGCCTTCAATCGCATCGCTACCAATCGAGTAGGGGCGTGCGGTGGTTTCACCAGGTGGGGTGACTAAGAGTAGGTCGCCGCCACGGAACTGTGCGTCTTTTGGTAGCTCAAAGTTCAACATTTGTACTTCGAGTGGTGCGAATTTAGGATTGTCCAAACGTACACGACTGCGTAAGGTGGCATTCAACACGGTGTCATTGCTCACCATCTTCGGTGCCGCTGTCGCTTGCAAACCGAGTAAGCTGCTGATTTGCTTGATCCACGCTTGCCATGCAGGACCTGGATCCGCCTCACTGCATACCGTTTCAAGGCTAGCGATACCACCACTGGTGGCTAAGGCGGCGGCGAGTTCTAGCCCACCAGCGCAATAGCGTTGGTAGCTTTTATCCCCGAGCGCAAAGACGCTATAGCGGATTTGGCTATTGCTTGTCTGCTTAAGTGCATCCACCAAGCGCTTGGCTCCATCGGGTAAGTCACCTTCGCCCGTGGTAGAGCAGAGCAAAAGCGTCTGTGCAAATTGGCTGAGGTCCGCGGGCGCAAGCACCGACATGGGACTAAGTTGGGCATTAATGCCTTGCTCAACTAAGTATTGCTGAGTGGCTTTCGCTAAGCCTTGAGCCGTACCAGTCTGTGAGGCATACGTCACTAAGACAGCGTCCTTACCACCTGTTAGCGGTGTGGCAGCAGCACGTGCGGCACGCTCATTCTTCCAACGACGTATCCAGCTATACGCACCCGAAATCGTGAAAAAGCTCAAACCCGCGCCAATCATAAAGTTCAACCAACCTGATAGCGCACCAGCCCATGTGCCTTCATGTAAAAGTTTAGGCCAGTAGGTCGAGACATCAAGTTGTTCGAGAGCTTGTGATTTATTTGAAACTTGAAATGGCTTCACCCCCGTATCAGTCGCTAAGTTAATCAAGACTGAGCGACCACGCACGGTTTCTAGTGAGACAAAATTCTGTAGCTGATTCTCACGCTCAAGAACTTGCATGACGTGGACCGCAGGTGTGGCTTGGTTGTTGAGGTTGAGCTTACCAAATTCAGGGGCACCGATTTTCATACTCATCAGCAAACCCGTGATAGGCACCAGTAACCAAAGAGGGATGGCCCAGAAACCTAAGGCATTATGGATGCTCATCAGGCGCTTTTGCCAGCGCACTTGCAATAAGAAAGGGGCGACAAGGAGAATAGCAATAAAGATATAGGTGATGAATTCAACAAAATCGCCAGCATCTAGAAGTAAGTTTTTATGTAAAGATTTGGCGGTATTGTAAACCGTTGAACTCATGCCCGCTTCTTCAATAAAGCGGCCTTCAGCAATGTTATAGCGTTGTTCTAGTGCATTGTCCTTGGTTTTAATCCAGACATCCTGACCATTCGCATCAAGGGCAATGGTTTGAATCTGGCCTGATACGGCTTCCGCTTGCTGTACTACGGTGCTGAGCGCTTGTGCTTGTTGCGAGCCTATCGCTTCAGTGCTTGTGCTTGGTGCTAGGATTGGCTTAAAGGATAAGACCATGCCTGTGATTAAGAGGATCAGGAAAAAGGGAGTTAGAACTAAGCCCGCATAGCGGTGAAAGGTCAGGAGGATTTTTTTCATTTTGTTTTGCTCGTTATGTAATCGTTATATAAAAG
>CAZIKJ010000331.1:0-7157 GCA_964539685.1 uncultured Pelistega sp. | reverse complement strand
CCCCGAAATCTTAAGTACGACGGGCATGGACAGAGATGCGGTATTCGTTGCCACTTGCTTGGCAGCAGCCGTTGGTTCAATGATTATGGC
Organism: uncultured Pelistega sp.; assembly: GCA_964539685.1. Classification (GTDB taxonomy): domain Bacteria; phylum Pseudomonadota; class Gammaproteobacteria; order Burkholderiales; family Burkholderiaceae_B; genus Taylorella. The sequence goes on along the minus strand of CAZIKJ010000331.1, from coordinate 7,067 downwards.
CTTCCTTGCAAACTGGCCAATTGGCATGGCCCCTGGTATGGGTTTGAACGCCTTCTTTGCTTTCGGTGTCGTGGGCGCCATGGGTTATACCTGGCAACAAGCCTTGGGGGCGGTGTTTATCTCTGGTCTCATCTTCCTCTTACTGACGGCTACTGGTGTACGTAAGTGGATGATTGCGGGGATTCCGAAATCCTTACGCAGCGCCATTGTCGCCGGCATTGGTTTGTTCCTTGGCTTTATTGCGCTGAAATCTGCGGGTATTGTCGTGAAGAATGATGCAACTTTTATTGGTGCCGGTGATTTAAGCCACCACTCAGTGGTACTTGCTGCCTTGGGCTTTTTCATTATTGCGGCGCTGGATGCGTTTAAAGTGCGTGGCGCTATTCTGATTGGGATTTTAGCGGTGACTATCGTCTCCATCTTAGGTGGTTATAGTGCAGCGCCTTCAACCCTGATTTCCTCACCGCCAAGTATTATGCCGACCTTTATGCAGATGGATGTCTTGGGTGTGTTGAACAAGGGCTTTTTCCACATTATCCTAGTCTTTGTTTTAGTGGAAATTTTTGACGCGACAGGTACTTTAATTGGTGTGGCTAAGCGTGCTAATTTATTACCAGAAGGCAAACCGAATAACCTCGGTCGTGCTTTATTTGCCGATAGTGGTGCGATCTTAACAGGTTCTGTCTTAGGCACTAGCAGTACAACCGCTTTCGTTGAAAGTGCCGCCGGTGTGCAAGCCGGTGGTCGTACTGGTTTAACAGCCTTAACCGTCGCAATCTTGTTCCTATTGTGCTTATTCTTCTCGCCGATTGCCGGTATCGTGCCCGCCTACGCCACCGCACCTGCCTTGCTTTTTGTCGCTTGTTTAATGGTACGTGATTTAATCGATATCGAATGGGATGATGTAACTGAGTCTGTGCCAGCGGCCTTAACTGCCTTCATTATGCCGTTCACTTTCTCGATTGCTGAAGGGATTGCTTTTGGCTTTATTAGCTATGTGGTCTTGAAAGCCTTAACCGGTCGCTTTAAAGAGATTCATCCTGCTACGGTCATCGTTGCAGGCCTGTTTATCTTGAAGATTTACTTGGATACAACGGGTGGCTAAGGGGCTTGATTAACTTGCATTAGTGCTTGAATAAGCACTTAGAGAATACTCAGGGTGAGGCATATAGGTCTCACCCTTTTATTTTATAAAGCTACAGATGAGCGCTTAGCTTACTTAAGTTTAAGTGGAATGAGGCTGATATCTGCACCTTCTATCATATAAAGCCACAGATGAACGCTTGACCTGTTCTATATTCAACTCAGGTTAACTTATTCAACTCAAAGCTTGCTATGAGACCCAGCGCATAGTTTGCATAGTTAAAATCAATTACGACGATGAAAATTTATTACACTTGAAAACAAGACACTTGGCCTATAAATAGGCTAGTATGTAATGAAACAATCATATGGAGCAGTTATGGAAATCGTAGATCTTAACGAAGGCAATTTTAATGATATCTTAAGCGGCGACAAAACCGTGATTATTGACTTCTGGGCACCATGGTGTGGTCCTTGTCGTCAATTCGCCCCGACTTTCGAAGCGGCAGCCACCAAGCATGAAGACGTCGTCTTCGCTAAAGTGAATACCGAAGATGAACAAGGTCTAGCAGCGGCTTTTAACATTCGCTCTATTCCAACCTTGATGGTATTTCGTGAGCGTGTGATGTTATTCAACCAAGCAGGTGCATTGCCACCAGCGCAGTTTGAAGAATTAATTACACAAGTGAAAGCGATTGATATGGCCCAAGTACATGCCGATATTGCCGCACAGGAAGCAGCGGGTAAGGATGGTGAGCAACAAGCTTAATAAGATTTAGCAAAAGGTAGTGAACTGTGTGCTTAATGAAGCGCAATTTAAGCAGTAAGCTGCCAGTTAAATCAAGCTCAGCTAAAGGCGAAGATCTACGGGTTAAACTAAGCTCAGCAAAAAGTGGGGGCGCCTCGCTTAATCAAGCGCTTTGCTATTAATCCATTGGCCTTTGCCACGAGTAATATTGGTGTAGTCTTGCTCCAACTCAACCAATAGTGCATCAGGTATACCCAGGGTCCAGACTACACCCTGGTCTCCGAAATCTTCTGCCAATACACTCACTTCAGGGCGCAGCAAGCGCGAGCGCAAGATAGCCATATCCGCAAAACTTGCTTCACAAATAATTTGCGTAGTGGGAATAATCTCTTGGCGTGGTGCTACTTGCAGACACTTGGCGGCACTGCCTCCATAGGCGCGAATCAAGCCACCCGTACCTAGCTTAATACCGCCGAAATAGCGAATCACCAAGACCGCAACATTCACCAGCTCTTGCCCTTCAATGGCTTGTAAGATAGGTCGCCCAGCGGTGCCGCCAGGCTCACCATCATCATTAAAACGATAACTTTGCTCTAGTTTAAATGCCCAGCAATTATGCGTCGCTTCGGGCTGATGTTTAGTGGCAAAGAAATCAAGCGCCTCTTGTGCTGTACTAATCGGTGCAGCATGGGTGATAAACAAACTCTTTTTAATGATTTGCTCAGCACTGAAAGGCTCGACTAAGGTAAACAAACTTAGCCCTCAATACCACGCGAGGTGAGGTAATCTTCGTAGCCACCCATATAATCGACAATCTCACCGCTAGGCATAATTTCGATTACACGGTCAGCTAGACCAGAAACAAATTCGCGGTCATGCGAGACGAAGATTAAAGTACCTTGGAACTTCTCTAGCGCTAGTTGTAAAGATTCAATTGATTCCATATCCAAGTGGTTGGTTGGCTCGTCCATAAGCAGCACGTTATGACGACCTAACATCAAGCGACCGAAATACATGCGATTCTTCTCACCACCTGAGAGTACCTTAACGTCTTTGACAATATCATCGGCAGAGAACAATAAGCGACCGAGAACTGAACGAATCTGCTGATCCTCATCGCCCGCTTGACGATAGTCACCCATCCAATCAAAGACACTCACACTTTCTTCGAAGGCATCAGACACGTCTTGTGCCATATAACCAATATCAGCATTCTCAGACCATTTCATGGCGCCAGAGTCAGGACGTAAATCATTGGCAAAAAGGCGGAGTAAGGTTGTCTTACCGACACCGTTAGCACCAATAATCGCAATCTTCTGCCCTGCTTCGACCATGGCCGAGAAGCTCTTAATCACAGGTTCGTCATAGGCTTTAACAACTTTATCAGCAGTTACCGCAAGACGATGTAAGGCTTTATTCTGTTCAAAACGAATATAGGGGTTTTGACGTGAAGACGGTTTCACCTCAACCGCTTCAGATTTAATGCGGTCAATTTGCTTTAAGCGTGAAGTAGCCTGGCGTGATTTTGACTTATTTGCCGCAAAGCGACGCACAAAGTCTTGCAGCTCAGTGACACGTTCTTTAGCTTTAGCATTATTCGCTAAGAGGCGTTCGCGCGCTTGCGTTGAAGCCAACATATAGTCATCATAGTTACCTGGATAAACACGGATTTCACCATAGTCCACGTCGGCCATATGCGTACACACTTGGTTTAAGAAGTGACGGTCGTGACTAATAATAATCATGGTGCTGTCGTAGCCATTAAGCACATCTTCTAGCCAACGAATGGTATTAATATCCAAGTTGTTGGTCGGTTCATCAAGTAACAAGACATCAGGATTAGAGAATAAGGCCTGGGCCAAAAGAATACGTAGTTTCCAACCTGGAGCGATTTCACGCATAGGCAGATTATGCTGCTCAACAGGAATCTCCAGACCTAGGAGCAACTCACCGGCGCGGGCTTCAGCCGTGTAACCATCGTACTCAGCAAATTTTGCCTCAAGCTCCGCCGCACGCATATAGTCTTCATCAGTGGCTTCTAAGTTGGCATAAATCGCATCACGCTCGCTCATAGCTTGCCACATCTCTTCGTGACCCATTAGCACCACATCTAGCACACGCACGTCTTCATAGGCGAATTGGTCTTGACGCAATTTACCCAGACGTACACCTGGGTCAAGGGTCACATGGCCTGAGCTTGGCTCTAAATCACCGCCAATAATTTTCATAAAGGTCGATTTGCCCGAACCGTTGGCGCCAATTAAGCCATAACGGTTACCACCGCCAAACTTGACACTGACATTTTCAAAAAGAGGTTTCGGACCAAATTGAATGGTCAGATTGAGAGTTGAAATCACGCTGTGTTACCTATACAAGCCAAGGATTAAATAAAAAGAAAACTCAAAGAAAAATGCCTTTCCTAAAAGGGAAAGACATTTAGATGCCATTATTGTAGCATGGACTAAAAAATGTTTGATTTATCAGACGCTTATTTCGTGATGATACTTATTTTTCTTCACTCATTAGCATTAAATACCTAGCGCACGGCCAAGTCTAGGCTTGAATGAGCGAGCAGATTCTAGTGACGAATTTTAGTGAACAATTAATGGGAATTTAGTGCTGATGCTCATCAATCACCAGATGCACCATATCGTCTTCGGTGGCGATCCCCACCTTCTTACCAATCGGCAAGGTTACGCGGACTTCACCATGACCATACGGCAAGCCCGTCACTACAGGTACCTTGACCTGGCTACGCAACCAAGCAATGGTGTGTGAGAAATCATAGCCATTATCGGTCGGGGTTAATTTATAGTCGGTAAAGTGACCCAGAACAATCGCCTTTTGCTTCTGTAGAATACCGGCATGCAAGAGCTGCGTAAGCATGCGCTCAATTCGGTAAGGATGTTCGCAGACGTCTTCAATAAACAGGATACCGTTCTTAATTTTCGGCATATACGGTGTGCCAATTAAGGAAGTAATCATCGCTAAATTACCACCCCATAAGACACCGCGTGCGTCTACTGGGTCTGCATCTTCAGTAATAAAACTGAGAATTTCAAGTTCACCGCGCATCACTTCAACAAAGATATCGCTGGTTAATTCATCAATTTTAGAACCACCAAAGTCACTAACAGCATTAGGACCAGTGTAGCTTGTCATGCCCGTCTTGGCGAGAAGCGCTAAATTAAAGGCGGTAAAGTCGCTATAGCCAATATAGGTCTTAGGATTGGCTTCAATCACTTTCCAATCAATCATCGGCAAGATACGATTAATGCCATAGCCACCGCGTGTCGCCATGACAATCTTACTCTTGTCCTTAGCAGCGCGGGTAAATGCTCGCGCCCGATCTTCATCGGTACCGGCAAAACGCGTTACCTTATCCGAGGCGTGTGGATCTATTTTAACTTTAAAACCAATGGTTTTTAAATAGCTTGCTGCAATCTGTAAGCGCTCTGGATGTTGTAGTGCACTTGACGGCGATAAGAGATATAAGCTTAATGGTTTATCGTACTGAGCGCCTTTTAGGGCAACATCATCGGCCTCGTCGAATAGAATCTGAGCATCATTCAAGAGCTCTTGAGTATCACTTAATTGTTCTTTTTGTTTTTGAAGTTTCTCTTTGATCTTTTCACTTTGATCAACCATGATGTGTTCCCCGACGACGCGCTTGAAAAAACTGACGTAAAATTTTACCACAAGGTTGCGCTAAGACTCCAGCGCTGACACGAGTTTGATGGTTCAATTGCTTATGTGCATGAACCGATAGCAGACTACCGCAAGCTCCAGTCTTGGGGTCTGAAGCCCCATAAATGACCTGCCCTATTCTGGCATGCATCAGAGCCCCCATACACATAATACAAGGCTCCAGCGTCACATAAAGACGCAAATCTGGCAAGCGATAATTTTGCAATTGCTGCGCAGCTTGACGTAAAGCCATAATCTCCGCGTGCGCTGTTGGATCCTTGAGCGTGATGGTCTGATTATAACCACTCGCCACTACCTGATTCTCTTGATTCACCAAGACCGCACCCACTGGAACCTCGCCACTATCATAAGCCAGTTGTGCCTGGGTTAAGGCGATCTGCATAAAGTGATTATGTTGTTCTGCTAGGTTCATGGATTTATTAAGTGGATATACGTCTAAACAAGTATTGAATAAAGTAACAGAATGAATTATGTGATTATTGTAGCGTCATCTCAACATGCTAAGCACAACACTTGGTAAAAGCCAATAAGATTTACCTTAAGGGAGTCAGTGCTTGCAAAAACCGATAAGCGTTACGTTAAGGATATCAACTCAACAAAACCCTCAGTCATTCTTCATATCGCATTGCAAGGGCACTTAAGACGCTTATATTCGTCGTTTTGCAGCGTAGGACTATCTTTGCTATGATATTTGATGTATTATTGAAATATGGAAAATAAAACTGCAATCAATATTTTTGAATCTCTTGCTTCAGGTGTACGACTTGATGTCTTTCGCTTGTTGGTAGAGCATGGTCAACAAGGACTCGTGGCGGGCGAAATTGCGCAGGCACTAGGCGTACCGCCGACGAATTTATCTTTTCACTTTAAAGCCTTAACCCAAGCAGGTCTGCTCAGTGTTGAGCAAGAAGGCCGTTTTCAGCGCTATCGAGCGAATATTACCATGATGCTTGATTTGGTTGCCTTCCTGACTGAAAAATGTTGCAGCGGTCATATTGATCAATGCAAGCATGTTGTTGACGGTACGACCTCGAGCACTTGCTCTTGAGTCTTAATCCGCTAAGTCCTTATAAAAAATAGGTTTAAGTAGGCTTCAGCAATATTTTCATTTATCATTATTTTGTTATTTCAATTTTTGATGGAGTATTAAAATGACTACAGTACAAGTATTTGATTCTGCCTCTTGCTGCGGCAATAGCGCTGCGAAAGACTTCTCAACGAATGTAAATTGGGCCAAAGAGAATGGCGCAAAGATTGAGCAATACAATATTAATGACCAAGCCAGTGCATTCGAGAGCAATGCTGTCGTCAAGAACTTTATCGATACTTCAGGTAAAGAGGCCCTACCCCTATTCTTAGTGAACGGCGAAATTGCCCTGAGTGGTCGTTACCCAACACGCGATGAACTCGTTGATTTAGCTGGTTTATCCTATGAAGAAATTGAAGAAGCCGTGTCTGCTGGTTGCTGCTCAGGTGGCAAGTGCGCTTAATAAGCGATTTTCGGTGAGCTCGGGTGATTGTCGTATTC
>CAZIKJ010000330.1:0-7900 GCA_964539685.1 uncultured Pelistega sp. | reverse complement strand
GTCATGTAATTCTTGATAGCTAATATGCTCACTAGTGCCGTCATCACGCTCGAAGATAAGAGCGGTTTTGTCAGCTTTATCAGCTAAGTGACGGTCGATACAGTTATAGGAAGGGTTTAGCTCGCCATCGGCAAACCATTTCACAAAAGGTGCACGGCTCTCATCGAGTACCTCGGTAAATGGCTTAGACCATGTAATGTGCTTCCTCGCCAACTCAGCCCAGAAACCCTCATAGTCAGCTTCGGCTTTGGCACATAGATCACGATACGCTTGCATACCGCTAATATTCGCTTGTTTTACAAATTCTTCACTAGGATAAAACACCCGATCTTCTTTTAGCACTGATTCAATGGTAGACATTATTCCTCCTTGGTAATCAAATTAATGCGTGTTTTATTTGCATCATGCAAGAGGTAACTTAGAACTGTCAATGAGTGCAAACGCTAGGGGATTTTATTTTTCCTAGGGTTATTACGTAGAGTAAGAGTAGGAATTGCTAGCCTACTTTTTGAGCTAATAAGACAAAAGTATGAGAATAATTTAAGACAACATTCGTTTATGATGTAGAATAAATCCACCTATTATTTCTAACTTATGGAGCAGAGCATGACTACTGAATTACAAACATCGTTAAAAGGCAAAGTTGCCCTAGTCACAGGTGCTGCCAGTGGCCTAGGTCGCGAAATTGCGGAAACCTATGCCAAAGCAGGTGCGGCAGTTGGTGTGGCTGACTTGAATATTGACGGCGCCAATGCAGTGGCTGAAGCGATTGTTGCTGCAGGCGGTCAAGCAATCGGTTTAGCGATGGATGTAAGTGATGAAGATCAGGTTAATCAAGGGGTTGATGCCTTGGTAGCTAAGTATGGCAGTATCGACATCTTAGTGTCGAATGCGGGCGTGCAGATGATTGAGTCATTGGATAAGTTTGAGTTTGCTCGTTGGAAGAAGATGTTGGCGATTCATCTTGATGGTGCCTTTTTAACCACAAAAGCCGCTTTACAGCATATGTATAAAGATGATCGCGGTGGTGTGGTGATTTATATGGGCTCTGTGCACTCGCATCTGGCTTCTAAGTTAAAAGCGCCATATGTGACGGCAAAGCACGGTATTCTAGGCTTAGCGCGTGTATTAGCGAAAGAGGGTGCGCCGCATAATGTGCGTTCGCATGTGATTTGCCCAGGTTTTGTGAAAACGCCTTTGGTTGAAAAACAAATTTCTGAACAAGCGAAAGAACTTAATATTTCTGAGGAAGATGTAGTTAAGAAAGTCATGCTCGGCGACACCGTGGATGGTGAGTTCACAACGGCGCAAGATATTGCCCAAACCGCACTATTTTTAGCGGCTTTCCCGAACAAGGCCTTAACGGGTCAGTCAGTGGTGGTGAGCCATGGCTGGTTTATGCAGTAATGGCCAAGATTGAGATTCCCCCGTATGACCGCACCGTTCTCGTCCTACAGGGCGGCGGTGCCCTAGGTTCTTATCAGGCTGGCGTATTTCAAGGCCTGTCTGAGGCTGGTGTGATGCCGCAGATGGTGGCCGGTATTTCTATCGGTGCGTTGAATGCGGCGATTATCGGTGGCAATCCGCCTGCTAAGCGTGTGCAGCAATTACAGAAGTTCTGGGAAACTATCTGTACACCGAATCGAGGCTGGTCACTTTTACCATGGTTAGAGGATTGTCATTGGAATGATAATGACTATACTCGCTGGGGACTAGGCATGCTGGGTGGTCTGAGTGCCATTGTTGATGGACAGCAGGGATTCTTCCGGCCGCGCTTTCCGGGGCCTACCTTCATTGGTGATGGGCGACCGGATTTAGCGAGCTATTATGATACCTCTGATCTGAAAGCCACTTTAGAGAAATTCTGCGATTTTGATTTGCTCAATAGTGATCATTGCACTATGCGTGTCGCTGTGGGTGCAGTGAATGTTCGCACGGGTAACTTTGTCTATTTTGACAATAAGAAAGAAAAATTACGGGCTGAGCATTTTATGGCTTCAGGGGCACTACCTCCTGCCTTTGCGCCAGTTGAAATTGATGGTGAGTTTTACTGGGACGGCGGTATTGTATCGAATACACCGCTTGGCTATGTGTTAGAGCAATTGCCACGTGAAGACGCCTTAATTTTCCAGGTGGATTTATGGAGTGCGCGTGGTAAGGTGCCAGGTAATATGCTGGAAGTGACGGATAGGGCGCAAGAAATTCGTTTCTCAAGTCGTACACGCTTAGTGACATCGCAGTGGATGCAGATGCAAGAAATGCGTCGCCTAGTTGCGGAGATGTTGCCACATATCCCTAAGGAGCATGAGGCTGAAAAATGGTATAAGCGTGCACAGAAAGTGGCCAACTTAAGTAAGAATAATGTGATTCACTTGATTTATCGTGCTAAAGCGCATGAGCGTCAGAATAAAGACTATCAGTTCAGTCTTGGCACCATGCGTGCACATTGGCAAGGTGGCTTAGTGGATATTCAACAAGCCTTGACCTTACCGAAGTTGCTTGAGTTGCCTGATAATGAGCATGGTTTCGTGGCACATGATGTGCACCGTGATGAGATTGAGCAAGTGTACGATTTAGACACTTCTTCGTTAAGTTCAGTGAAGCGTTAAGCGATTCTGCATTCTGCTTGCGCTATTCCGTGATAAGCTTTATTTTCATTTTATGTTTATCCGTTTGAGGTTCATATGCGTTTAGATGACCAACAACAAAGTCGCAATATCGAAGATCGCCGTGGCATGAGTGGTGGCCGTGGTCGTGGTCGTTCACCCTTGGGTGGTGGTGGCCGTAAGATTGGCTTGGGTACGATTGTATTAGCCCTGGCCGCTTGGTACTTCTTCGGTGTAAATCCCATGACCATTCTGGGTGGTGGCGATATTATGGGTAGTTTGACAGGTGCTGGTTCTGCACAGACCTATGAAACGACGGGCAAGACAGGTGCCGAGATGACCGATGCGGAAGGGATTTTCGTCTCGAAAGTACTGAAAACTACCGAAACTGTGTGGGAGCGCATCTTCCGAGAGAATGGTTGGGGTCAGTACCCGCAGCCACGATTGGTGTTGTACTCAGGTTTAACACCGACAGCCTGCGGTACAGGGCAAGCGCAGATGGGGCCCTTTTACTGCCCAGCAGACCAGAAAGTCTATATTGATTTATCCTTCTTCCGTGATACGGGTCGTCGCTTAGGCGTTAAGGGTGATTTCGCCCAAGGTTATGTGATTGCCCATGAGGTGGGCCATCATGTGCAGAATCGCTTAGGTATTCTTGATCAAGTGAATCGTGCGCGTCAGAGTAACTCACGCCAAGCGAATCAAGTATCGGTCATGTCTGAGTTACAAGCTGACTGCTTTGCAGGTTTATGGGCGCATCAATTACACCGTGAAGGTCAAGTGATTGAGCCAGGTGATATTGAAGAGGCGATGAATGCAGCTGCGGCCGTAGGGGATGATCGTATCCAGAAGAGCCAACGTGGTTATGCGGTGCCTGATAGCTTTACCCATGGTAGCTCAGAGCAGCGTGTGGCTTGGTTCACGCGTGGCTTACAAAGCGGCAATATCCAGCAATGTGATCCATTCCGCGGCTAATACTGAAACTGTTGGCTAGCTTTTTCTACTCAAGTACCACGACGACAAAGCCCTCTAAAATTGCACACCTGATGTGTCTACGTTTAGAGGGCTTTGTTATGTGCGCTGCTTAGGCGAGTACATATGCATCTGGCTATTGCGCCTTAATGCATAGATTTCAAGGTTTTGGATTTATGAATATTGGCGTCTAACCAATAATGTTATAGCCACGATTGCTCATGCAACGACGAATAATATCTTTCTGTTTATCGGCACCAGATACGCCGCCAGATACCCCGCCAGTTACCGCACCAATGGCAGCGCCAGTACCGATGCTTGAGCTGCCACCCCAGCCAATACCACCAATGGCACCACCAAGTAGGGCAGCAATAAGACCTGAGCGTAAAGCTTCACCACCTGGCTCTGCTTGACGGGATAAGGCTTGGCACTCTTTCAAATCATTTTCGTAGTTTGCCATATTTTGGCCTTTAGGATCAACGATGGGTCGATGTCCTGAGCAGGCGACCAAGATAGTGGCCAAAGAAACAATCATGAGTGGTTTGATAGCTTTAACCATGAATGGCTCCAATAAAAAATTAGAATGACCCCACTATAAATCATTTTAAGGACTGAGTTTTTAAAGGAATGAAAAAATCATGTTGATTCGTTACAGTTGCCGAGTTTAAGGCCTAATTTCGGTTAATCTACTGCTTATAGTGTGCGTATTTTGCGACGTTTGTTGCTATCAATTCGCGATATATTCAGCGCATATATTCAGCATATATGTGAGCGCATGTGTGACGTGCAGTGAATAGGTTTTATACAAGCTATGGTTCATGGTCGTCCTGGATTTTCTGAATAAGTACTTAGCGTGGCACTCGTACGGTACAATACAACAGCAGAGCCTAGTAAGCAGCATTTTGCCCTATCCACCCTAATAATCTTATGAATATCGACACCATCTTTTATTACATCAGTATCTACGCGATACCTTTAATCTTTGCCATTACCTTGCATGAGGCGGCACACGGTTATGCGGCGCGCTATTTTGGTGATAATACGGCTTATATGATGGGGCGCATTAGCTTAAACCCCGTGCGCCATATTGATCCTATGGGGACCATTGGTCTACCTGTGCTTTTATTAGTCTTAGGCTCACCGATAATGTTTGGTTGGGCCAAGCCTGTGCCAGTGAACTTCTCAGCCTTGCGGAATCCTAAACAAGATATGCGTTATGTCGCTGCAGCTGGCCCTGCCGCCAATTTGCTGATGGCCATTGCTTGGGCGCTGAGCTTGCGTATTTTAATCAGTATGGGTGTGAGTAATGACGTCCTCTTAAATATGTGTATGGTGGGTGTGACAATTAATGTGGTTCTCATGCTCTTTAACCTGCTGCCGATTTTGCCCTTAGATGGTGGACGAATCCTTGCTAGCCTCTTGCCGAATCATGCTGCCTACAAATATAGTCAGTTAGAGCCATACGGTATGATGATAGTAGTGGTTTTGCTTGTCAGTGGTATTATTACGCCGATTATTTTTGGTGGCGCAGATACGATTTCTAAATTTATTCTCGGTTTCTTTTTCTAATCTGAACGATGTGGTCCCTCATCGTTCTGAGTTATACGCCTATGTGTCTTTTTACCTTGAGCCTGTCGCATGACCCGTATCACCGTTCTTAGTCATAATATCCATAAAGGCAAATCTGCGCTCGGCGTGCGCAGTACCTTAACGCACCTCAGTCGTCACTTACGTAGAGTGAAACCTGACTTGGTTTTTTTGCAAGAAGTGCAGGGGCGTAATGAGCAAAATCGACGTTTGGATGGACAGCACGATACTCTCTCTAGTCGCCTAAATATGCAAGCTGTGTATGGCTTAAATTCACAACATGCGCAGACCGATCACGGCAATGTTTTGCTAAGTCGCTTCCCTGTGCTGCAAGCCGAGAATCAGGATATTTCTGATCACCGCCTAGAGCAACGTGGCCTATTACATGTCTTAGTGAATATTGATGGCTATCCCGTGCATTGTTTTGTCGTGCATCTAGGGCTGTTTAAGCAGAGCCGTGAGCGCCAGTTAAGTGCCATGATTGAGCGCATTAAGCGCTTGGTGGAACCAGGTGAGCCACTGATTATTGCGGGTGATTTTAATGATTGGAATGAGAAGCTTGCGACCCATCTGATGTCGTCTTTAGGTATTTGTGATGTGTTTGAGGGCTGTGTGCAACGTCACGATAGTGAGTTACCTAAGTTTGGTTTTTCGCCTAAGCGCATGTACCTTCAATGGGAGCGCAGCGATCTTGGTCAGAGTTTGGAGACAGGGCGCATCATTGAATCCTTGAAAGCGCTCGTGATTAAACCCCAAGATGCGGCGCCACGAACTTTTCCAGCGATTTTCCCTTGGCTGCGTCTAGATCGTATGTATCAACGAGGTTTTGTGGTGCATTCTGCACAGGTGCTTAAGGGTAAGCCATGGAGCGAAATTTCTGACCATTCTCCACTCCTAGTTGAGCTTGAACTCTTAGCAAAAGCGAGTGCCAAGACACCGAGCAGCGAGCCCTTAAATACCCGCACTGCGGTGGTAAAGAAAGCGAAACTTACGTAAATCTGTACATCGACGAGTAGCTGAGGTGTGCATAAAGTAGCGGTGACTTTTGCTAAAAGTGGATGCCTTAACAAGTTACGCTGGCTTTTGCTCAAAGGAGTCGTCTTGATAAGTAGCGGTGACTTTTGCTAAAAATTGCAGTAGGGTTAAGTGATTTGGTGTGAATCGTGGACAAATTTGCATTAGGTAGAGCAATGAATTTGCCATAGGATTCAGGAGCAATGGTTTGCTGCCAAAGAATTGTTAAAATAGTCTTATGTTTGCTGATAAACCTTAAGGGTGTCCTGCTCATACCACAGGTAAAAAAACAATGACCAAAAAAATTCTAATCGTTCGTTCCTCTTCATTAGGGGACTTGGTACATATGTTGCCAGCTATCTCGGATATTGCGAAACATGTGCCTGGGGCTATGATTGATTGGGTTGCTGAAGATGCTTTCAAAGAAATTCCTTCTTGGCACCCTGCCGTGCACGAAGTCATTCCCATGGCACACCGACGTTGGCGCAAAGCCTGGATGTCGGCGCAGTCGAAAGCTGAGCGTAAAGTATTTAAAGAGAAACTGTCCGCGACTCACTATGATGTCGTACTTGATATGCAAGCCTTGATGAAGTCGATTTGGGTGGTGCGCCAGACCAAGGGTGTGCGTCATGGTCTCAATTGGAAATCCGCCCGAGAGCCTTTAGCGAGCTTGTTCTATCATGTTAAGCATAAGGTAAATTTCTGGCAACCAGCCGTTACACGACAACGACTCTTGGCGGCGGCGGCTTTTGGCTATGAATATAGCGGGGAGCCTGATTTTGGTTTGCAGCGTTTTACCGAGGGTACACCGATTCAAGACTATGCAATTATCATGCCATCAGCAAGCCGCGATGATAAATTATGGCCGCAAGAGGATTGGTTTGCCGTATTTGATCGTCTTACACAAGCGGGTTTACATTTAAAAGTATTGGCGGGTAATGATAAAGAAGCCGCTCGTGCGCAGGATATAATCAAAGACTATCCGAATGCAGAAGTATTGCCACGCATGAATTTAACGGGTGTCGCACAGGCCATTGCTCCAGCACGTATTATGATTGGTTTAGATAGTGGTTTAACGCATTTATCTGCTGCCCTTGGTCGTCCTACAATCGGCATCTATAGTGCCTCCACGCCGGTGAGAACCCCCTTGGTAGGTGCTGGATTCACCGCAAGTTTAGGTGATCGCGGTGTGCCGCCTTCACGTGAAATTGTCTTATCTAAATTAGAGCAGGCCTTACAGTTATGAATGCCTTCTTATACACCTTAGCAATGCGTATGGCATCCCCTTTCCTGCTGAAACTGCTGGAGCGGCGAGCTAAGAAAGCGGGTGGATATTGGGATATTCGAGGCCCTGAGCGATTCGGCATTTATAAAAATTCGCAGGTGGCTGCCTCAGTAGATGATCAGCAAGTAGACTTTGAGGTGAATGCCTATTGTTTTCAATTTCGTTCTCCGGTATGGGTGCATGCGGTTAGCTTAGGAGAAACCAGAGCGAGTCAGCCCTTGGTGCGTCTACTTCTCGACCAAGGTTATCCGGTTTTATTAACTCATATGACGGCGACAGGCCGCGACCAAGGTGCGCGTTCGTTTGTTGAGGATATTGGAGCTGGTCGCTTGGTGCAAGCATGGATTCCTTATGACTTACCTGAGGCGGTAGAGGGTTTTTTTGCACATTGGAAACCACGCTGCGGTATTTTGATTGAGCGTGAGGTCTGGCCGAA
>CAZIKJ010000329.1:0-3765 GCA_964539685.1 uncultured Pelistega sp. | reverse complement strand
CCTCAGGCGTCATCTTTTCTTTTACGATGGCTTGAGCTAATTCAGTTATTTTGTCGTTATCCATGTCAATACTCTCATCCTATCTATAGGTTATAAGATTAATTAAATATCGACATTTACACAAAGGATTTTATAGTCTCCTTGGGAGAGTTCACCGATGATATTTGCGTTAATCATCACGGCCCATTCCCGTACTTTTCTGACTTCTCACTAAGCTTTTTTCGCTCCCTTTATACCTTCCTGCCTTTCTTCTCACATCGTCCTCGCGACACTTCTTTTCCTGACGGCCCTTAAATACAACACTTCTATTTTCACCTAGACCTCACAGAAATTCTTCATTTGACTATACATCTATGGCTGATGCAGATTTGCCCTTGAACTTCATTTATATACATTGATGTAAATGTGAAATTTTACACGATAATGTAACAGTGTTTGTCACGAATGTGACATATATTACTCCTATACTTCTCTAGCTTGCT
The DNA here is from genome assembly GCA_964539685.1 of uncultured Pelistega sp. GTDB lineage: Bacteria > Pseudomonadota > Gammaproteobacteria > Burkholderiales > Burkholderiaceae_B > Taylorella. The sequence continues at coordinate 3,283 of CAZIKJ010000329.1, read as the reverse complement.
CAAACGTTCGATTTGGGCCTTATATCTACTGAGGTTAAAAATGAATTTAAAAAAACTTTGCTTAAGCATCTGCCTTGCATCAACGCCATTTATCGCTCACGCTCAATCAGCGAATATTGATGAGTTAATTGCTGCTGCCAAAAAAGAAGGCGTAGTCAACAGCGTTGGTATGCCAGACACATGGGCTAACTGGAAAGACACCTGGGCCGATTTAAAAACCCTATATGGTCTATCTCACCAAGATACAGACATGTCTTCAGCTCAAGAAATTGCTAAATTTGCGGCTGAGAAAGACAATGCCACCGCTGATATCGGTGACGTTGGCCAAAGCTTTGGTCCGATTGCAGTGGATAAAGGCGTGACACAAGCTTATAAAACCACCACATGGGATGAAATTCCTGCCTGGGCCAAAGATGAAGAAGGTCACTGGGTCGTGGCCTACACTGGTGCAATCTCTTTCATGGTGAATAAAAACCTGGTACAAGATCCCCCAAAAACATGGAAAGACTTACTCAATGGTAAATATAAAGTGACGCTTGGTAACGTCGGTGTTGCTGCACAAGCCAACAATGCTGTCTTAGCTGCCGCTGTTGCTTTAGGTGGTAACGAGAAAGATGTGACGCCAGCACTAAATTTATTTGCTGAATTAGCCAAACAAAAACGTTTATCACTTAGCGACCCTAGCCTAGCTAACCTAGAAAAAGGTGAAGTTGAAGTTGGCGTACTATGGGACTTTAACGCCCTAAACTACCGTGATACGATTGATCCAAATCGCTTCACCATTATCGTGCCACAAGACGGCTCTATCATGGCAGGTTATGCAACTATTATTAATAAGTACGCGAAGAACCCGAATGCAGCTAAATTAGCTCGCGAATATATCTTAAGTGATGCGGGTCAGATTAACCTTGCTAAGGGTTATGCGCGCCCAATCCGTGACAAAGTTGTCTTACCTGCTGATGTACAAGCTAAGCTTCTACCCGCTGAAGACTATAAGAATGTTCAGCCAATTAAAGATCAAGCCGCTTGGGACGAAACCTCTAAGAAATTGCCTGAGCTATTGCAAGAGCACGTTCTTATTTATCAATAATTAGCCATCCTACTCACCCCAAAATGTCGAATAAATTAATTTTGGTGTTAATTGATGGTCTTGCTTGGCACGTCGCACAACATGCTATGGGATATTTGCATGCCTTGTGTGAAGCCAGGCAAGCTAGCGTTAAACCGATTCAAGCTGCACTACCAACGATTTCAAGACCGCTTTATGAATGTGTTTTGACGGGCGCTACGCCGGTTGAATCGGGTATCTTGCATAACCAGGTAGTCCGCCTCTCCAATCAAGAAAGCATTTTCCACTTGGCACGTCAAGCAAATTTAAGCACCGCTGCTGCTGCCTATAGCTGGATTAGTGAACTCTATAACTGTGCGCCTTATCAAGCGACACGTGATCGCTACACTAACGATGAAAGTTTAGCGATTCAGCATGGTATTTTTTATCATGATGACGCTTATCCAGATTCGCATTTATATCTTGATGCGGATTATCTTGCGCAACGTTATCAGCCAGATTTTTTATTCGTGCACCCGATGAATGTTGATGATGCGGGTCATCGTGGCGGTGGAGATAGTGCTGTATACCGGAATACTGCAAGGCTTAACGATATGCATCTATCCTCGCATATTCCTAGCTGGTTAGCACAAGGCTATCAAATTATCGTGACAGCTGATCATGGCATGAACAATGACTACAGTCACGGCGGCAATTTGGCGCATGAACGTGAAGTCCCCTTATTTCTGATAGGCGAACGCTTTAACCATGAACAATTGATGTCTTGCCCAATTCAGCAAACACAGATTCGTGATTTATGTGCGCTGGTATTAGGCATACCCACCCCTAACTCAGACATCTTAAGTGTCTTGTTAAAATGAAACCTAAGCAACAATCTAAAGCCCATTTATGGCTTTTCTTACCCTTTATCCTGATGATGGGCGCCTTTTGTATTGCACCATCAATCTGGGTCATTATTAATAGTTTTTATACGGATGATGCCTTCACACTTGAGCATTATCATAAGGTTTTAACCAGTCCTTTCTACTTGCAGGCCATTCGAAATAGCTTTTGGGTGTCAACCTATGCCAGTATTTTTGGTTTAATCATTGGCCTACTTGCTACCTCTTCATTGCGCTATGTGAGCGGACGTATTCGTAATGTGATTATCGCTTTCGTCAACGTCAGCAATAACTTCTCTGGCGTGCCACTGGCTTTCGCTTTTATCATTGTCCTTGGAACCAACGGCGCCATTACGCTGATTATGCGTAATTATGGGCTGGATGGATTTAATTTATACAGTACGCTTGGCTTAATTATTGTGTATATCTATTTCCAAATTCCAATGGCGATTTTATTGCTCTATCCTGCTTTCGATTCTTTAAAAGATGACTGGCAAGAAGCTGCCGCGCTACTCGGTGCGGGTCCTTTAAAATACTGGCAAAAAGTCGCTCTACCTGTGCTTTTACCGTCGATTCTAGGGACCTTTGTTTTACTTCTCGCCAATGCGCTCGGTGCGTATGCAACAGCTTATACCTTAACTGCGAGTAATGTGAACTTAATTCCTATTCGCATTGGTGCACTTGTCGCTGGGGATATTACCTTAAACCCAAATCTGGCTGCTGCACTCTCTATTATTCTTGTGGTTCAGCTTGCTTTAGTCACCTTAATTAACCAATGGTTATTGCGCCGGAGGAAATATGCGTAAGGGCAATTTGTATCATAAATCTGTCATCACTATCGTGATGCTCATCTTGCTAATTCCTTTATTAGCAACGCTTCTATATTCTTTCTCGGCAGTGTGGGGGGCCACAGTCTTGCCAGAAAAATTAACCTTAGATTGGTATATTAAGCTTTGGAGTGATCCCCGCTTTTTAATTTCATTCGCGCGCTCTATTTTCCTCTGCTTTATGTCCATCTTGATCAGTTTATTAGTGATTGTGCCATTGGCCTTCATCATTGAATATCGCTATCCTAAATGGCAATCCATGATGGATATCGTGATTCTTTTACCATTTGCTATGCCTCCTATTGTAGCAAGTGTCGGTCTTTTACAAATCTTCTCAGGCTCACCGATTATGGGTACGCCTTGGATTTTAGTTGGCTGTTATTTCACGATAGTATTGCCTTTTATGTATCGTTCCTTAGTGAACAATTTACGTGCCTTAAATCTACACGACTTGATGGATGCAGCGAGCTTATTGGGTTCGAGCGCACCACAAGCCTTTATGCGCG
>CAZIKJ010000328.1:0-4203 GCA_964539685.1 uncultured Pelistega sp. | reverse complement strand
TCAATGCAGGGCTGAATTATTTATCAAGCCATTATAAAGTAATTCAACACTTGCCGCTTATTTTCTCTCGTTCTCTTATGGTGCTGGCAAATCAAACACATGGCGTAGATAGGCCAAGTACGCAGGATCAACACTCATCGTCTTACCAGGCTCATCCGACACCTTTGCCACAGGTTGACCATTACAGCGTACCATTTTCATGACGATCTGTAGCGCTTTCATGCCCATATCATTGGTCAAATTCGTACCAATACCGAATGAGACTTTGCAGCGGCCATCAAAGCGACGTGCAATTTCCATCGCTAATGGGATATCTAAACCATCAGAGAAGACTAAGGTTTTGGCTCTTGGATCAACACGATTAGCATGGTAATGAGCGATTAAACGCTCACCCCATTCAAATGGATCTCCCGAGTCATGACGGGCACCATCGAATAGCTTACAAAAGAACATATCGAAGTCACGCAAGAAGGCATTCAAACCATATACATCGGATAAGGCAATACCTAGGTCACCACGGTATTCTTTGGCCCACATCTCGAAAGCAAATACCTGTGAATCGCGCAAGCGTGGGCCCAAAGCCTGACATGCCTGCAAATATTCATGGCCCATAGTACCCAAAGGCGTAGTACGATATTGTTTAGCTAATAAGACATTACTTGTACCGACAAAATTATTCGGTAATTTATCAACTAGGGTTTCAACCACTTCATCATGCCAAACCCGAGAGAAGCGACGACGCGTACCATAATCTGCAAACTTGAAACTTGATAAATCTGTCGCCGACTTAACCTGCTCAATTTTCTCCGCTAAACGCTTGCGCCCTTCACTTAAGTCCAGATTAGGATAGGTATTACGGCAGTACACCTCATTCACAATCGCCAATACGGGGATCTCGAATAAGATTGTATGAAGCCAAGAACCCTTGACCGTGATGCTAATCTCCCCATCTAGCTCACCCTCAGAGACCTCAATACACTTCTCTGGTAGATGAAACAGCCCGAGAAACTCCGTAAAATCATCTTTAATAAAGCGCAAATTACGCAAATAACTGAGTTCTTCTTCTTCGAAGCGTAATTGACATAGATGATGAATTTCGGCTCGAATTTCATCCATAAATGGGCGTAGGTTGACACCCTGTGAGCGGCATTTGAATTGATATTCAACTTGCGCACTTGGAAACTGATGCAAGGCTACTTGCATCATGCTGAATTTATATAAATCTGTATCTAAAAGCGATTCAATAATCATGGCATCACCGAGTAATTTTTTGTATAACCTTATCATAGCTACAACTTTTAAGCACTTCTTATGTAAGATTGGTTAAAATTAGGCTTTCATCGCTTTATTTGGAAAATTCACATGACCCATGTAGTAACCGAAAACTGTATTAAGTGCAAATTTACCGATTGTGTGGATGTTTGCCCTGTAGACTGTTTTAAAGAAGGCCCTAACTTCCTCATTATTGATCCAGACGAGTGTATTGACTGCGCGGTCTGTGTGCCCGAGTGCCCAGCGAATGCTATTTTTGCTGAAGAGGACGTGCCTGAGGATCAAGTCCACTTTATTCAGATTAATGCTGATTTGACGCCTTCATTTAAAACCATCACACGCACTAAAAAACCACTCGATGGTGCTGATGATTGGAACGGTGTCGCCGACAAGCTGCAATATTTAGAAAAATACGAATAAGATGACAGATCTACGATATACCGCTGAACACGTTTTAGCGGTTAAACAATGGGTACCTGGAAAGTTATTTTCGATTCGGACAACACGCAGTCCCGAGTTTCGCTTCAAGCCTGGTCAATTTGCTCGCTTAGGCTTGCCTGCGCTTGGGAGCGAGGGTGTGCCTACGATCTGGCGTGGTTTTTCAATGGTGAACGAGTCGAGTGCTGATTATCTTGAGTTCTATGCTGTGGTCGTGCCTGATGGTGAGTTTAGCCCTCAATTAGCCCAATTACAGCCAGGTGATAGCTTATATGTCGACAAGACTGCTTTTGGCTTTTTAACCTTAGATAATTTCCCGAATGGCGGCGATAGTCTGTGGTTACTTGCCACAGGAACAGGCTTATCCGCCTACTTATCACTGCTTTTAGAAGAGAAGACGTGGACCTTATTTAATAAGGTCGTCCTCTGCCATGGCGTACGCTACGCTGATGAGCTGAATTATCAAGAGCAAATCCAAGCTTGCCAAGCACAATGGGGCGAGCGCTTTGTCTATCTTCCCTTACCTACTCGAGAAGCTTACCAAGACTATCCGCAAGCGCGCTTGACCGAACTCATTGAAAAAAATCAGCTCGCAGAACTTGCTAAAATCCCACTTGACCCCGAAAAAGCATGTATTATGCTGTGTGGTAATCCTGATATGCTCACCGACGCTCGCAAAATTTTAGGCGAGCGCGGCTTTGCGACAGGACGCCGTGGCAATATTGGTAATCTTGCTGTAGAAAAATACTGGTAAATTCATGAGTATGACTTGGGAATTAAACACTATCATGGATTTATTCCCAAGCCATACTGGTAGATTCACTAGTAGATTTTAAAGAACAAAGAGCCTACCTTTAAAAAAATAATTCTTTCAAGGATATTTCATGTTATATGTTTTACATGAGCTAACAAAAAATGCAATGGCTCCCTATGTAAATTTCTCTACATTTGGTTCTATGCTTTTCGGCAGTCCCTTTAGTCCCTATTCTTACATCCCCAACGCAAAACAAGTAGCCGCTGGCTTTGAGCTGGTTCACCGCATGGGCAAGGACTATGTCAAGCCAGCTTGGGAAATCGATAAAGTTCTGATTAATGAGCAAGAAGCCCATGTCACTGAAACTGTTGTCATAGAGAAGCCGTTCTGCCGTCTTGTGCACTTCCAACGCAGCGCTAGCAAAAATCCCGATGGTGATCCAATTGTATTAATCGTAGCGCCCTTGTCTGGACATCATGCCACCCTATTACGCGATACTGTCCGTACCATGTTGGGTTCATTTGATGTCTACGTGACCGACTGGATCGATGCACGCATGGTACCGATGTATAAGGGCGATTTTGGTTTAGATGATTACGTGCGCTATGTACAAGAGTTTATTCGTCACCTAGGGCCTAACACCCACATCATGTCCGTCTGTCAGCCGACTGTACCGGTCATGGCTGCTGTTTCCCTGATGGCCAAGAATAAGGAACCTATCCAAGTCAAGAGTATGACAATGATGGGTGGCCCTCTTGATACACGCTACTCACCGACCTCGGTGAATGGCCTGGCGTTCAAAAAACCATTTGCGTGGTTTGAAACACAGCTGATTCATCGCGTACCTTCACGTTACCCTGGTGCGGGCCGTAAAGTGTATCCTGGCTTTATGCAACACGCTGGTTTTGTTGCAATGAACCCTGATAAGCATATGCAATCGCATTATGAGTACTACCAAAACTTGATGCGTGGTAATGAGATGGGTGCGGAATCACATCGTAAGTTCTATGACGAGTACAATGCCGTCTTAGATCTACCCGCCGAATTCTATTTAGATACTATTCGTATTGTCTTCCAAGAGCATCTATTGCCACGTCATTTATGGGAAATTGATGGTCAACTCGTGGATCCTGCTGATATAACCCGCCCACATCTACTTACCGTAGAAGGCGAGCTTGATGATATTACGGGTATTGGCCAAACTCGAGTAGCCCAAGAGATGTGTGAAAACATCCCTGACAGCAATAAGAAACACCATAAAGCCATCGGTGTAGGTCATTATGGTATTTTCTCGGGCCGTCGTTGGCGTTCTGGCGTCTTCCCGATTGTTGAAGAGTTTATTAATAAAGCCGACAAAGAAGTAGCCTAAACTTGACTCTAGTCTGAAGTCCACATTGGCAAAGCTGTTAAAATGCTACGCCACACTGGGTTTAGCTTAGAAGTACGCTAAAATGGAGTGATTACTTGAGTACATAAAGTACTTCAAGAAAATCACTCCATTCGTTTTTTGCCTATAGAGAGAACGGTTAATCAGTTAATAATGTGCGATTAATCATCTACGGTTAATGCTGTACGGTGACTCATGTACGATTAATTGCGCATGAGTGATTAACGATCAGTCATCTAGTAGCAGTTAAGTAAATAAGATCACCTATGAAGTCCCTGATTCAAGCCATTGATGCGATTCTCCCTCAAACCCAATGTACCCAATGTGGCTACAATGGCTGTTTGCCCTATGC
>CAZIKJ010000327.1:0-1936 GCA_964539685.1 uncultured Pelistega sp. | reverse complement strand
GGTGATGACCCAACCGCTGCTGCACTCATCATGTTAGGTGGTCAAGCGAATATCTCGGTGACTGCTAACGTAGCACCTAAGCTGATGCATAATTTATGTACTGCTGCTGCCCAAGGTGACTTGGCCACTGTGCGTGAGCTCAACGGTCAGTTAGCCCTACTCAACAAGATCTTATTTATTGAAGCTAATCCAATCCCAGTGAAATTCGCCGTCGCTACCATGGGTTTGAGTCAGCTTGGTTATCGTCTACCATTGTGCCCGCTAGCACCTGCTAATGAAGCCTTGGTTATCGATGCTCTCAAACAAACAAATCTAATTTAATTTCTAAGGATTTATTCAATGCGTATTAAAGCAAACCGTATCGCATTAGTGGCTTCAATTGGCATTGCATTGACTGGCTGTCAAGCGATTGATGACATCGTCTCAGCGGAACAAGTTGATTATAAGAGTACTGTACGTGGTCAACCACTCACACTACCTCCAGATTTATCACAAGCACAAATTAACCCACAATACTCTACCCATGATGGCGTAGCGTCTGCGGCTGCTTATAACCAAGCCATGGCGAAAGCCAATAAAGCTAACCAAGGTACGGCTGTCTTGCCTGAACAAGCAGGCATGAAGATTCTTCGTAGCGGTGATGTGCGTTGGTTGCAATTAGATCGTGACGCAGCACTTGTATACCCAGACTTAATCGCATTCTGGACGAATGAAGGTTTCACGATTAACCGTGATAATCCTGCGGCTGGTGTTATTGAAACCGACTGGGCCGAGAACCGCTCTAAGATTCCAGGCAACTTCCTACGTCGTGCTCTAGGCTCAATTATCGATGTTGTATCCGACAGCGGTGAGCGCGAGCGCTTTACGACACGTCTAGAACGTGTTTCTGGTAAGACTGAAGTCTTTATCAGCCACGAGCGCATGGTTGAGACCCAGATGGACCGTGATGGTACTACCTTCAAATGGCTACCTGCCAATGAAGACCAAGGTCTTAACGCTGCTATGCTTTCTCGCCTCATGATTTTCTTAGGTGCTGAGCAAGCCAAAGCCGAACAACAAGTTCGCAATCCTGAAGTCGTTCGTCAAGTCAGTCATAACGCTAACTTTATTGATGGCGAAAATGCTTTAGGCTTTAACGTTGCACGTGATGACGCCTACCGCCGTGTAGGTGCGGCACTGGCTTCAAGTGGTTTTAGCATTGATCAATCGGATGCTGCTGCAGGCACTTTCGTTGTACGTTACCTCGATACGGATACGGGTGAGAAGCGTCAAGGTCCTAACATCTTCTCTCGCCTATTTGGGGACAAGGGTAATTTAACACCTGTACCTTACACCATTCGCGTCAGCCAAGGTGGTGGTCAGCAATCAATTATTAGCGTACAAGATGCCCAAGGTAATGTTGATCGTTCTGATACAGCACGTCGTATCTTGACCGTATTGCAAGATCGCTTGTAATTCTGCTTGTACGCAAGAGGATCACCTCCTGCCTACTTGATTAAAGTAAAAAGTCATTAGTATTCTTTATTGAAGCTAATGGCTTTTTTATTTTTCTATTACTCTGTGCAGAAACGGATAAGGCATAAATCGACAAATCAAAATCACTAACCCTAAAGCATCGCTGACGCAAAGATATCAACCCTTGGGCGGCTTCAGCTCTTCCATTAAACTTAAATACGACTCATCGACCTCACTCGCCCCGTCCTCGAGTTGAGAAATTTGCGGAGTTATGATGGGCTCATCTACACCCTGCTCTTTCACACCGCTCCCCTGCGTAAGACCACTCACCTCTCCCACCTTATTCACTTCAAGAGTCTGCTCCTTCGCTTGCTTTCGTGTTAACCAAAGTGCTCGGGTTGTCGTAAACAAGAACAAGGCGAAAATTGCCAACATCGCGGCGATCAAGACATTATCAAGAATCAACCATAAGATAATTGTT
>CAZIKJ010000326.1:0-5748 GCA_964539685.1 uncultured Pelistega sp. | reverse complement strand
GTCGTATCCCTAAGCTTGATAAGGCCTATGCCGCTTTTATCCGCTTAAGCAATGCCATCCCTTTTGATGCCCCTGATGGCCAGAATGTACAACTTCTGGTGATTCTATTGGTCCCTGAAAGTGCAACGCAACAACACTTAGATTTGTTGGCCCAAATCGCTCAGAAACTATCCGATGAATCGGTACGTCATCAACTCTTAACATCTGACGATCCGCAGCAAATTTATAATTTGCTCAGTTCATAAATACATATGGTTATGCTGTCTATCCAAGAACTCATTGATGATAATACTGAATCGTTAAATTTCACTTGGGTGGCTGGCCAAGCGGCTGCAGAGCGCCTATTGCCAGAGTCTACTACAGCAGCAGCAGATCTGATTGGCCATTTAAATCTTATTCACCCGGCACGTATCCAAGTCTTCGGTAAGGAAGAAGTTGTCTTCTTTAATCGCCTCAGTAGCCCTCAACGTGATCGCTCTTTAATTGAGCTTGCCGAAGGGGGGGTGCCCGCGATAATCATTGCCGAGAACCTTGATACACCCACTGATTTGATTAGCTTTTGCCAACGTAGCAAAATTCCACTGCTATCATGTAACGAAGATGCTGCGCAGCTAATTGATATTTTGCGCGTCTATCTCGCACGTCGTTTTGCGCCTAAAACTATCGTCCATGGCGTATTTCTTGATGTACTTGGCCTTGGTGTACTCATCACTGGCGAGTCTGGCTTAGGTAAGAGCGAACTAGCTCTTGAGTTAATTTCGCGTGGCCACGGTTTAGTGGCTGATGATGCGGTTGAGTTTTCTCGTACTGCACCCAACTTTATCGAGGGCCAGTGCCCTGACCTCTTACGTAACCTACTCGAAGTACGTGGCCTAGGACTGTTAGATATTCGCACAATTTTCGGTGAGACATCAGTTCGTCGCAAAATGAGCTTAAAATTAATTGTGCACCTAGTACGTGCGAATAATGATAAGTTTGAACGCTTACCGATTCAAGATCAGACCCAGGATTTACTGGGCATGCCGATTCGTCGAGTCATGTTACAAGTTGCCGCAGGTCGTAACCTAGCCGTTCTCGTTGAGGCCGCAGTACGTAATACTATCCTCAAGCTACGCGGAATTGATACCTTAGGTGAGTTTATGGAGCGTCAAGCACAAGCCATTTTAGAAAATAGCAGTTTATAAGGCCTCTACTCATCGGCATATAGACCGCGACCCACGTCCCAGCAGTGCAGCACAAGAATGTATTATGGGTAGGCAGGTATGACTAACATCCTGTATGCTTAATAAGGCATCTCGCTAAACTCCACACCAAGCAAAGGATCTCACACATGTCTTATCACATCAGTACTCATCAAAATGCCACTGGATTATGGCACTGGTCGATATACTCCGATGAGGACCTCTGCCAAACAGATTCAAGCCCAGGATTTCAACATCAAGAAGCCGCTCATGAGGCAGCGTCGCAAGCCCTACAAACCTTATTAGCCGAAGAGCAAATCACCGCACAAAACATTGATGATCTTTCTGTGATATTAATCACTGGTATTTCAGGTTCTGGCAAATCTGTGGCGCTACGTCAGCTTGAAGACTTGAACTATAACTGTGTTGATAATTTACCAGTCGCCTTAATCCATGACTACGTTGCCAGCGCTCGCGAAGAAGGCTTAACACGAATTGCCTTGGCTATTGATGCTCGCGCACCCGGTGGCCTGGAAAATTTACCAAGCATTATCAGCGGCTTACGTGCCATGGGCATGAAAATTCAAGTGATTTTCTTAGAGTCTAACAATGAAACTCTCCTGCACCGCTATTCTGAATCACGCCGCAACCATCCCTTGACCCAAAGAATTGAACAAGAAAAGGGTTCTTACCCCTCTTTAGAGGAATGTATTCAGTACGAAAGAGAGATTTTGTCGCCAATACGCGACACTGAACATGTGATTGATACCTCGGACTTGACACCTAGTCAGTTACGCGCATGGGTAAAGGATTTAAGCGCGGTTGAGCCCGGTGAAACCCTCTTGACTTTTGAATCCTTTGCATTTAAAAAGGGGGTCCCAAGTAGCGCTGACCTGGTTTTTGATGTAAGATGTCTTCCTAATCCTCATTATGATGCTGAGTTACGTCCACTCACAGGACGCGATGAAGCAGTAGCACAATGGCTGTCAGAATTTGACAGCGTTCATGAATTAATTAACGATATTTCTGCCTATATCGCCAAGTGGTTACCCAGATATATGCAGGATACGCGTAGTTATCTCACAGTCGCAATAGGCTGTACTGGCGGGCAACATCGTTCTGTGTATGTTGTTGAAGAGCTGGCGAAGCGCTTTCGCTCACACCGTCCACTACGTGTAAGACACCGTGCCCAAGCACATTTATAGCAGGCCCTTATGAAAAAATTAAGCTTAAGTGCCCTTATTCTTGCCAGTAGTTTGAGCTCTATCGCTCTTGCGCAAAATAATGGTACCGAACTTGACTCTAGTAATACGCTTACACAATCTACAGTCAAACAAGAAGACAGCGAATTCCGTATCACGGTTAATGGTATCTTCCCAGAATCTTCCATGGATAACGCATTCCGTGGTGAATTATATAATTTAGAGCCCGAAGAGGAAAAAGCCCCCGAGGTCACAACGCTTAGTAGCTCTGAATTAAAACCGAATAATGCGCCCGGCTTGAAGGCCGATAGCACACACGGACGTCGTGGCAAAGCCTACACCGTACGTGGTAAGCGCTATGTACCCTTTGCCAGCATTAACGAGTTCTCGCAAACTGGCCAAGCCTCATGGTATGGTCCAGGCTTTCATGGTCGTCGCACCGCGAATGGTGAGCGTTACGACCAACATGAATTGACAGCAGCTCACAAAGAATTGCCACTCAACAGTGTGATCCGTGTTACGCGCGTATCCACGGGCAAGAGTATCGTTGTGCGGGTAAATGATCGCGGTCCATTCCATGGTAACCGTGTAATTGATCTATCATATGGCGCAGCCAAGCAATTAGGCATCGTCCAAAAAGGCTCGGATCAAGTGAAGATTGAGTTAATTTCTAGCAACTCATCAAAGCCCAAAGCACGTAAGACCACAATGTAATTGATGAGGCCTCTCATAGTCTCTTTAGAGGCGTTTTAAATTCATCTTTTAGAGCCTTTTTATTAAGAACTCGAAAGCAATTAGCGATAAGGAATCTGTAAGCAAGTCCTTATCGCTTTTTTATTAATCACCCGCTTGCTGTATCTCTATCGCTTTTTATGGTTAGAACGGTTTTTTATCTCGCTTACTTACTCATCACACGCTTGCTTAAGTTCTAATGCTCGAGCATACACTTTATCGCGCGGTAGCCCCGTAAACTGCACGGCTAGTTTCACACTATCTTTGAGTGATATATGCGTTAGCATCGCCTGTAAGTAGTGATCTAAACTCTGCTCAGCTGCCTCCCTACTTTCTGATGGCTTAGCCGCCAAGATCAAGACAAATTCACCCTTCTGTCTATACTCATCCTCTTCTAGCCAGGCTTTCACCTGCCCTAGCGGTAGCTTAACAATCTGTTCAAAGCGCTTACTTAACTCACGAGCGACGGTCAGTTGGCGCTCTGAACCAAAAATTTCCAGCATATCCTCAATACAACTCAGCAAACGATGGGGCGATTCAAACATCACTATAGGCATCTCATGCTGCCCCCATTGTTGTAGCCAATTTCGACGTGCTGTCGATTTAGAAGGAATAAATCCTGCAAAACAAAAAGCAGGATTTTCATCACTGGTCACCCCACTACCCATTAAGGCCGTAATCACCGCTGATGGCCCAGGCAAAGGACGCACCTCATACCCCGCTTCACGCACCTCATGCACAAGGCGTCCACCAGGATCGCTAACAGCGGGTGCACCCGCATCAGAAATCAAAGCAATCCGCTCGCCTTGAGCTAAGCGTTGGATAATCTGTTGTGCCGCTTGCATCTCGTTATGTTGATGGGCTGCCATTAAGGGAGTGTCAATTCCCCAGCTATTTAATAAGGCCTTAGAAGAGCGTGTATCCTCGCAGGCAATCATATCAACCAATTGCAAGCAATATAAGGCACGTGCACTCATATCCGCCAAATTCCCAATTGGCGTAGCAACCACATACAAGGCGCTACTCGGCCAATGCTGGGAAGGCAGATCGTTTAGGACCTTTTGCCAGAGTAGATTAATTTGTCTATCCTCTATCACCATCATGCAATCTATGAAAAAATATACCAGAGTTTATTATCGCTGATTCTCCGGGGCGAATCTGATAAACCTAGGTTTAGGCCTACTTAAAGTACTACTTAGCCATGATGAGCGTAGCTTTTAGGATATAGACAGTGGCATTTGCTCAAGCGACTGTTTTCCAGCTTGCCTGCCTCGTTGCCCTAAGCATAGCTAAGGTTTCGTTCTCTACACATAAACCTTAGCCTAAGCTGATGACTCATTCCACTTATTATATTCAGAGATTGCCATGGACCAGCGCTTTCTTATCGCCCATCAACAACAGAAAAAACGCCGCCCCAGGAAAGCCTCAACAAAACGCGCCTGGCCAAAGCTGAGCCATACTAGCGATCTTGATAGCACAAGCGCCACAGTGCAAGTCACGTCTCCCATGCCAGCAAACCGTCCTGCGCTCAAAACCTCACCAAGCCAAGCCATTGGCTACGCCTATGAAAAAAAGGCGATTACCTATTTACAAACACAAGGCTTAACACTATTAGCTTGTAATTTATCCTGCCCACTTGGCGAGATTGATGCCGTCATGCGCGATGGCTCAATCTTAGTTTTTGTAGAGATTCGCCATCGACATCAGCAGCACTATGGCGGCGCAACTGAAAGCATTACCAAACCAAAACTCATGCGCCTACAGCGCACAGCTCAATACTTTCTGCCACAACTCAGTGCCACCTTTTTTCAAGACAAAACACCGATCTGCCGCTTTGATGCCATCGTCACGAAAGACAATGGCTCTCAATTAGTTTGGCTCAAACATATTAGCTCATAAAAATATAGAGCTGCATCGAGATCGTCATGCACAGCACGGCCCTAATTAGCCTAAACAACTTATTGGCATACACAACTAATCTGCATAAACAAAGTACAACTGAAAGTACATAAGCCTTAAGTAAATCACCTTACGTGAATCTAATATTAAGCAATGTTTTCACTTCGTTTCAAAGCCTACGTTTACTTGCAAAAATATCCAACACTTACAGCAAAAGCACTGCCTTTTATATGGAAGATACGCTAATATAGCGGCATGGACATTACAAATCGCATATCACTTCATTTTGATGAAGCCGCTGAGACGCTCAGTATTAGCGCAGAAACCCTTGAGCCTGCTTTAACGCAGGCTATCCACACTTTAGTTGAGTGTGTCAGCCAAGGTGGCAAGATTCTCGCCTGCGGCAACGGTGGCTCCGCAGCCGACGCTCAGCATTTTATCGCTGAACTCGTGGGGCGTTTTGAGCGCGAGCGCATTCCCTTAGCAGGCATTGCCTTAAATACCGATACCTCAATCATGACTGCCGTAGGTAACGACTATGGCTTTGACCATGTATTTGAGCGTCAGGTACAAGCGCTTGCCGCACCTGAAGATATCCTGGTAGCCATTTCGACCAGTGGTAACTCGACCAATGTTATTAAAGCTATTGAAGCCGCACATGAACGTGATGTTCGCGTGATTGCTTTAAGTGGCAAAAAGGGCGGAATGCACAACCAAATCCTTGGCCCTAACGA
>CAZIKJ010000325.1:0-1738 GCA_964539685.1 uncultured Pelistega sp. | reverse complement strand
CATTTAGCATGCCATTGAGCGCATAATTATATGAGAAGTATGACATACTTTGCATCTTATGAGCAAGAACAGCCGCAGCATGCGGGTTATGGGCAACATCAAGAATCGTGGTGGGCTGACCAGGAAGAATTTGGAAGCGCCCTGGTAAGCTTGCTTGCAAGAAGCCTAAACGAATCGCTTGAATTGGCACGGCAAGATATTGCTTTAAGGCCTCAATCGTCGCCAATACGGCAGAAGCATTCAATAGTTGATTGGCGCCACGTAATGCTGGATAAGCGAGGGAGTTCTTGCGTACACCACGTGCGGCAAATGACCATTGTTGTTTGTCGCCATCGTAATTAAAATCTCGACCGAACAACCACAAGTCCGCACCGATTTGCTCTGCATAATTGACTAAGCTAGCTGGCGGCTCTGGGTCACTACAAATAGCAGGTTTGCCACTACGATATACATGGGCCTTTTCTAAGCCAATCGTTTCGCGATCATGGCCAAGCCAGTCTGTATGATCAATGTCGACACTGGTAATGATAGAACAATCCGCATCGACAATATTCACTGCATCTAAACGCCCACCCAAGCCAACTTCAAGAACAGCGACATCCACAGCGTGCTCCTTGAATAGCAATAAAGCGGCTAAGGTAGTGTATTCAAAGTAGCTCAAGCTGATGTCACCACGGGCTTGCTCGATAATGGCAAGTTTCTCAACAATCTGAGCATCCGTGGCAAATTCACCATTTAAGCGTATACGCTCATTAAAATCGATCAGATGCGGCGATGTATACATACCTACTTTATACCCAGCCGCCAAATAGATTGACTCTAACATGGCACAAGTTGACCCCTTGCCATTGGTTCCAGCCACGACAATTTTAATACCTTGCCAATTAAGGTCTAGCTTGTCCGCCACTTGCTGAACGCGACTGAGACCAAGATCGATAGCTTTGGGGTGTAAAGTTTCAAGATAGGCAAGCCATGCATCTAAGCTCGCCGTATGGGTAGGAGTAGACATAAGAAATATATCGCAGAATGTATAAAATTAAGCTGTCAATTTTAGCATAGCCACTCACCCACAAGGGCTATACCCTTACAAATTCCCCAAGTGTCAGATGATGGCACATTAAGGGGATTAACTTTATTAAAAAGCCACCGCATTCTGGTGGCTTAATACCGAAAAAGTTAACGTCTTAAATACTGCTTTGTGCTTATTAGTTTAATCAACACAAAGCAGCCCATCATTAGCGTGGACGATTACAACCAAACATACGTGTTAAGGTCGCGTCTTTACCTAGGAAATGGTGTTTTAAGGCCCCTATTACATGCAAAGCAATGGCAGCAATCATGACAGGCGGTAGCGTCACGTGAATGTTTTTAGCCATCGACGCAAGCTGAGCACTGAGTGGTGCCACTTCCCCATTCACGATATTCATGGCCACTATTACTAAACCAAAAATGTCTAAGCCTCGGCCTCCTGCAATCGACATAATAGCGCCTGACAAAGGAAAGGCTAAGGTGCCTAAAATCAGTACCCAATGAATCACGCGCGCAAGCATATGCTCCCATGCAATAACTGTACCAACAGGTTGAAGCCAACCCTCTTTCAGACGCCATAAGATACGAATTAGAACGATGGGCAAAATAATGACACCGAATGATTTGTGAATGGGATAAAGACTACGGATCTCATTAGAAGTCATCACCAAACCGACCACTAAAATTGTAATAAAGAATATGGCTACTA
>CAZIKJ010000324.1:0-5030 GCA_964539685.1 uncultured Pelistega sp. | reverse complement strand
ATACAGACATGTTGCGGAACATAGCCAAGCGATGGCTGCTAGTACGATTTAATTTACGTAAACCACTACGGTGACGCATAATATTTCCTTTTGAATCTAAAGTTATGGCAGTTAAATAACCACCAGTGAATCGGTTCTTCTATCCGTCAAGATGTTAGTCCTGATGGCGGTCCGATTTGGTTTTTATCGCCCCACTGAACCATTCAGCGGGATCAATATTTTTATATATCTTCGGTATATCAGTTGGCAGCGAAACTTGCTTAATGGCTAATTCGGCTGCCTAGATAAATTTGTCAGAGCTTGTACTCTTGCAAGTGGAGCGCATTAATTAAATAGTCTGCTTAATGCGCTGATTTATGTTCTGATAAAGCTTAATTAAGGACGCTCTAAACCTGCTGGTGGCCAGTTCTCTAGCTTCATACCTAAAGATAGGCCACGGGCTGTAAGTACATCTTTAATTTCATTAAGTGACTTACGACCCAAGTTTGGTGTTTTGAGAAGCTCGTTCTCAGTACGTTGGATAAGATCACCAATGTAGTACACATTCTCAGCTTTCAAGCAGTTAGCTGAACGAACTGTTAATTCGAGATCATCAACAGAGCGCAACAAGATTGGATCAATCTGTGGTGTGCCACGTGCTGGTGCTTCGTAAGCTTCAGTCGCGCCTTCAAGAGCAGCAAATACAGAGATTTGGTCCATTAGGATACGAGCCGATTGACGTACGGCCTCTTCAGGAGTGATAACGCCATCCGTTTCAATATCTAATACTAATTTGTCCAAGTCAGTACGTTGTTCAACACGAGCACTTTCAACTTCGTAGCTAACGCGACGGATTGGGCTGAAAGAGGCGTCCAATACAATACGACCTAATGTGTGCTGACGATCTTCCATCAAGGCACGCACGTTACCTGGTACATAACCACGGCCTTGTTCAACTTTAATGGTCATTTCTAATTTACCATTCTCAGTTAAATGAGCGATTTCGTGATTAGGGTTAATGATTTCTACATCGTGCGGAAGTTCGATATCACTCGCCAATACTGGGCCTGAGCCTGATTTATTGAGGACTAATGTCACTTCTTCACGATTGTGTAATTTGAAAACTACGCCTTTTAAGTTCAGAAGAATCTCAACGACATCTTCAGTAACACCTGGCAAGCTTGAGTATTCATGCACAACACCGTTAATCGTTACTTCAGTAGGCGCATAGCCAGTCATAGAAGACAAAAGAATGCGACGTAATGCATTACCTAAGGTGTGGCCAAAACCGCGTTCAAACGGCTCCATAACCACTTTAGCATGGTTATCAGAAATAGCATTCACGTTAATTGTACGTGGCTTTAAGAAAGCTTGAGACATTATCAATTCCTTTTCAATACCCTCGGCTCGTTACACCGATAAGGCTGATGGATGAACAAAAAAGTGGAGAAATTTATTGCTACAACTGGCTTATACTTCACAGTGCTTCCAAAAATACCCCTGAATAGACATCCCTGGATATATACGCCTAGCCTACATCTATTGGCTTAGTAGTAAGCAGATGATAGCGGGGGCTTAATGCACTAGCCTTGTACATGCTAGCCTTATGTATTATTGCAAGCAAATTTAGTAGCAAAGCGTAATATTATACTCTTTTTCTTTGTTATTACAAAGACTTAAGTGATAATTTCCGCAAATTTGGGATAAAAAAACACAGCAAGATAAACTTGCTGTGTTTCTTCTGTCGTGTATATTACCGAGAATACATAAACGTATTAACGAGAATACAATTCAACAACGAGTGATTCGTTGATGTCACGAGCTACGTCAGCGCGATCTGGAGCAGATTTAAATGTACCAGTTAGTTTGCTTGAGTCAACTTCAACCCATTGTGGCAAACCTAGGCTAGTAGCTAAATCCATAGACTCTTTAATACGAGCTTGACCTTTAGATTTTTCACGTACAGAAATCACATCACCAGCTTTGATCAGCATAGATGGGATGTCTGCTTTACGACCGTTAAGTTCAATCGCACCGTGACTCACTAATTGGCGAGCTTCAGCACGTGTTGAGCCGTAACCCATACGGTATACAACGTTATCTAAACGTGATTCTAGCAACTGAATCAGGGTCTCGCCAGTGTTGCCACGACGACGCTCAGCCTCAGCAAAGTATTTACGGAATTGTTTTTCTAACACACCGTACATACGTTTAAGTTTTTGCTTTTCACGTAATTGTGTACCGAAGTCAGAAGTACGAGCACCAGAAGTGCGGCCGTGCTGACCAGGTTTAGCTTCAAATTTACATTTCGAATCTAGAGGGCGACGAGCGCTCTTCAAGAATAGATCGATACCTTCACGACGTGAAAGCTTACATTTTGGACCAGTATATCGTGCCATTATGTTCCCTTTAAATGATTAGATACGGCGGCGTTTTGGAGGGCGGCAACCGTTATGCGGAACTGGCGTGATGTCTGAAATGCTGGTAATTTTGATACCTAGTGCATTCAATGCACGAATTGATGATTCGCGACCTGGGCCTGGGCCTTTTACGCGGACATCAAGTGATTTGATACCATATTCCAATGCTACACGTCCCGCTGACTCGGCTGCAACCTGCGCTGCAAAAGGCGTCGATTTACGTGAGCCTTTAAAGCCCGCGCCACCCGACGTCGCCCATGACAAGGCATTGCCTTGACGGTCAGTAATTGTGATGATTGTGTTGTTAAAAGAGGCGTGAACGTGTGCGATACCGTCCGTTACCACTTTTCTAATTTTTTTACGTGCGCGTGCTGCGCCGCTAGAAGCTTTCGCCATATTTAGCTACTCCGATTATTTCTTCAATGATTGAGCTGCACGACGTGGGCCTTTACGTGTGCGCGCATTCGTACGAGTGCGCTGACCGCGCACAGGCAGTCCACGTCTGTGGCGCATGCCACGATAAGTTCCTAAGTCGATTAAGCGTTTAATCGAAAGTTGTACTTCACGTCGCAAATCACCCTCGACTGTGAACTCACCAATCTGTTCACGAATTTTTTCGAGTTCTGCGTCGGTCAAATCTTTAACTTTCTTCGTTGTTGGTACACCTGATGCTTCGCAAATTTGACGAGAGCGGGTGCGTCCAATACCAAAGATAGCGGTTAGACCGATTTCAGCGTGCTGATGCGGCGGAATGTTAATGCCTGCGATACGGGCCATGACTGTTCCTCGTTATTTCTCTTTAACGTTAGGGGATTAACCCTGACGTTGCTTATGACGTGGATCTGTACAAATTACTCGTACAACTCCGTGACGTTTAATGATCTTGCAATTACGGCAGATCTTTTTAACCGATGCCATTACCTTCATTGGTTGACTCCTGTGTTTTTCCCGCTTATTTAGAGCGGAATACGATTCTAGCACGAGATAGGTCATAGGGGGTTAATTCCACTGTAACTTTATCTCCCGGAAGAATCCGAATATAGTGCATGCGCA
The DNA here is from genome assembly GCA_964539685.1 of uncultured Pelistega sp. GTDB lineage: Bacteria > Pseudomonadota > Gammaproteobacteria > Burkholderiales > Burkholderiaceae_B > Taylorella. The sequence goes on along the minus strand of CAZIKJ010000324.1, from coordinate 1,578 downwards.
TTTTGCCAGAAATATGTCCTAATACTACATGTCCATTTTCCAGCTTTACGCGGAACGTTGCATTGGGGAGGTTCTCAAGAACCTCACCTTGCATTTGGATGACGTCGTCCTTTGCCATGATTTTTAATTACCTCATTGGTAGACCAGTGCCGCGGAAATTTGATTTCTTAAGCAGTGAATCATATTGGTGCGACATCATATAGGCTTGTACTTGAGCCATAAAATCCATAGTAACCACTACAATAATCAGTAGCGATGTACCACCGAAGTAAAACGGTACGTTCTGCCATTGCATGCGTAAGAATTCTGGTACTAGACACACTAAGGTGATATAGATCGCGCCAACTAAAGTTAAACGCATCAGAATCTTATCAATGTATTTGGCGGTTTGTTGGCCAGGACGAATACCCGGAACAAATGCACCACTTTTCTTCAAATTATCTGCTGTTTCACGACTATTGAACACCAAGGCTGTATAGAAGAAACAGAAGAAAATGATTAAGGCTGTAAATACAGTAATATAAAGCGGCTGACCTGGTTGCAATGCTGCAGACAAATCGCTTAGCCAGCGAATCGGATTGGCACTGGAAACCCAATTAGCAATAGTCGCTGGGAACAAAATAATTGAAGAGGCAAAGATAGGTGGAATAACACCTGCCATATTGATCTTCAGTGGTAAGTGTGAACTTTGACCACCGTAAATTTTATTACCAACTTGGCGCTTGGCGTAGTTCACCGTAATACGGCGTTGACCACGCTCAACAAACACCACTAATGCTGTCACGGCGACCACTAACACTAAAATTAATAGTGCAGCGATTGTACCGATCTGATTTTGGCTGACCAATTCGAACATGGTGGCCATTGCCGAAGGTAAACCAGCTACAATACCTGCAAAAATCAGGATTGAAATACCGTTACCTAAACCACGCTCTGTAATCTGTTCACCTAGCCACATTACAAACATCGTACCAGTTACTAATGTAACCACCGTCGTAAACACAAACATATAGCCTGTGCTATACACTAGGTTAGGATACGAGGCTGTATATGCTTGTAATGTAGAAGCAATACCAAAGGCCTGCAGTAAAGCTAAGACAACTGTCCCATATCGAGTGTACTGAGTAATCTTGCGACGACCAGACTCACCCTCTTTCTTTAATGCCTCAAGTGATGGCACAACCGCTGTCATCAATTGCATAATGATCGATGCCGAAATATACGGCATGATACCTAATGCAAATACAGAGAAGCGCTCTAATGCACCACCCGAGAACATATTAAAAAACCCAATAATACCACTAGATTGTGCGTCAAATAACTCACGCATCGCGGTCGGGTTAATACCCGGGACCGGGATGTGTGTACCGAGACGGTACACAAGTAGTGCTAACATTAGGAACACAAGACGCTGTCTTAAGTCGCCGTATTTCTTACCGCCACCTTGACTTGTTGTCTGCGCTTTAGCCACATTTACCCCTTATTAAGCAAGAGAACCGCCGGCTGCTTCTACCGCAGCACGTGCACCCGCTGTCGCTGTAATACCTTTCAGTACTACTTTACGAGACAGTTCACCTG
>CAZIKJ010000323.1:0-2883 GCA_964539685.1 uncultured Pelistega sp. | reverse complement strand
TACCAGATGCGGCCAAACGGCTTGGCTTGCAATCAGAAAGGACATATTCGCATCAAGGGCAGGAAACATAAAGCGTTTACTGGCACGAGCCAAGCCGCCTAATAGTAAGAATGGCAATAAAGATAAGATTAAAACAAAAGGTTCATGAATATAGGGATAGATCGCTAGCCGATAAACAATAGCGACACTAGAGCCAATGATAATCCCCTTGAGTAAGTGTGGTGCGATCTTTTGTGGGCTTGGCATACTGCCTAATATCATGGCAAACATGGCCACACCTAATGAACCCAACTCCAGTACGATAGAGCCAGATGCATATGCTAAGGTTGCAGATAAACCCGTACAGATAGCAGCAATTAGCCCAGTCTGACGAGCTAGGCGCCAGTCACGTTGTGGGGCAATATAGCGTAATTTATGGCCGAAAGTGCGCGCATCAGCACGGTTATTATCGGTGCTGTTGTCGGCTAGTAGCTGCCACTGGGATTGCAATAAGAGTTGTACATCCTCGCTCAAGAAGGGGTCTAGTTGTTGCGCTAGGTGGATGAGTTCTTCCTGCTGCTGTGGGGCTATGGCATACACACGTTCCTCTTGGCTTTGCGCATAGGCTGTGAGGAGTTGTTGCACTAGTGCTTGATGCTCAGCGTTAAGGGGTGAAGTTAGAAGCTGATTGCGTGCTTGAATGCGACGTGCCGCCGCGAGAATGCTTAAGGTTGAAACCAGCATTGCTTGTACATGGTGAGCGCGTTTATAGCCTTCTCTTGAGCCAGCAGTGACACTAATGACACTGCTTTCGAGCTGGCTCATTAATTGCAAAGCGGCTTTCTCTTGCTCATCAATCTGCGCATTAGGAGCACCTTGCAGGACCTTGGCTAAGAGATGGAAAGCATGGCCAGATAGGCGACAAATTTGTTGATAAAACTTGTCTAAATCTGACTCTGGTGTGAAGAACCAAGCCACAACAGTAATCACTATCACACCAATAAGTGTACAAATTACCCGTGCCAAGGCAAGTTCAATATAGGCATCTGGCTGAAACATCGATGGGATGATAACGACAGCAGCAGTAATACCACTTAATAGCGCTGCATACGAATGTACGCCATACAGTAAGTGCGTAAGCCCAGCAAAAATCCCGACCCAAATGGCAAGTAAGCCCAGCGCAAGATAAGGATAGTGAATAAACTGGAGTATGGCAAAGCCAGCGAGAGCGCCGATCAAGGTGCCTAACACACGATAAATCCCACGCTCTAAAGTTAAGCCACGGGTTGCTTGCGCAACCACGAAGATCGGCATCGCTGCCCAGAAAGCGTTATGCACGCCAAGCAGGGTGGCGATGGTAAAGGCAAGCCAGGCGGAGAGGGCGAGTAGAAGCCCATAACGTATGCCTTTGTGATCTAAGCCGAGTCGATTCGAGAGAAAAACTTTAAAGCCGTGAGTTTGCACAACACACCTAGAAGAATGAAATTATTCAATATTCTGCGCTTGTTCGCGCAGTTGTTCAACGAGTAACTTCAATTCGATGACGGTTTGGCTAATCGTTAAATCATTAGACTTAGAACCTAAGGTGTTGATTTCACGATTCATTTCTTGAAAAAGGAAATCTAGGCGTTTGCCTATGCTTTGCTTATTGGGTTTTTCGCTTTTTAATAATAAGGCTAATTCATGTTGGTGAGATGTTAAGCGATCGAGTTCTTCGGTCACATCAATGCGTAAGCTAAAGAGTGCCGCTTCGTTAGCAATACGGGCACTAAGCTCTTCACCAGAAATTTGCTCGAAACCATTCGGGGCGACTTTTTCTAAAGTCTCGCGTAATTTGCGTTGTAACTTTTCTTGATAGTCGGCTTGAATACTAGGCAATTTCTCCTTAACGCTTTGCAAATGAATTTTAATCTGCACGACATAGTCCAACATGGTTTGCGATAAGCGCTGACCTTCACGTGCACGTGCGGCAATAAACTCATTCAGTGCTAATTGCGTAGTTTGCACACATTGCTCTGACCAAGCATTGTCTTGTAGATCATTCTTATTGCCTCCCAGGCTTTGGCTTAAACTGAGTAACTCAGTTAAGGTCGGTGGCGTGATATGTTGCAAGACTTCTTGAGCTTGCTTAAGTTGTTTATCGATATTTTTTAAGACTGTTTTACGCAACTTGATCTTAGATTGATCACTTTTCTTCTGGTAGCTGATGCGAACTTCAAGTTTGCCACGACGCAGTTGTTGACTTAGGAGCTCTCGCAGTGCCGACTCACAACTGCGCAATTCATCAGGAATACGAAAGTGAATGTCAAGATAACGATTATTGACGCTTTTGAGTTCAACGGTCAGGCTACCGAGGGTAAATTGTGATTGATGGCTAGCAAAAGCCGTCATGCTGTAAATCATAGTAAGTATCTCGTCATTAAAAGACTGGTTTAGGTGCATTGTTGCGCAATGATAATATAGATTACAATGAAATGAATTCTTTTTAGTGGAAAGTTTATGTCAAATTCAAATATTCGTATCGAAGTCCCGCGACCGAGTGGGCGCGAAGCCAATGGTTTGCGCGAGATTAAGATTATACGTGGCTATACCTTATATGCTGAAGGTTCCGTATTAATTCAGATGGGTAATACGCATGTTTTATGTACGGCAAGTGTGCTCGATAAAGTACCACCATTTTTTAAGGGCGCAGGACAAGGTTGGGTGACGGCTGAGTATGGCATGTTACCTCGCTCAACACATACACGTTCAGATCGCGAAGCGGCGCGTGGTAAGCAAAGTGGTCGTACCCAAGAAATCCAACGCTTAATTGGGCGCAGTTTACGCGCTGTGATTGATATGGAAAAACTCGGTGAACGTACAATTCAGATTGACTGCGATGTGATTCAAGCTGATGGGGGCACG
>CAZIKJ010000322.1:0-2155 GCA_964539685.1 uncultured Pelistega sp. | reverse complement strand
CTTCTATTGCCTAAATGCGTCAAGCATTGGACAGCAAGCAGGTGAGTGCCGTCGAGTTAACTCAAGCAGCACTGACTAAAGCAGAGCAATTGAGCCGTTTGAATGCCTTTCTCCATATGGATGCTGAGCTGAGCTTAGCGCAAGCACGCGCTGCAGACGAGCGTATTGCTGCAGGTACGCAACATACCCTAACAGGCTTACCCATTGCTCATAAAGATGTCTTCGTCACGCAACAGTGGCGCACCACAGCGGCAAGCAAGATGCTGGCTAATTACGTTAGCCCTTTTGATGCAACAGTGGTTGAACTATTAGCCCAAGCTGGTTGCGTCAGCTTAGGTAAGCTGAACTGTGACGAATTCGCCATGGGATCACGCAACGAGAATTCCGCTTTCGGCCCTTGTTTGAACCCATGGGACGAGCAAGCTGTGCCTGGTGGCTCCTCAGGTGGCTCAGCCGCTGCAGTAGCAGCAGGCATCGTGCACGCGGCAACTGGCACCGATACTGGTGGCTCTATCCGTCAACCCGCGGCACTTTGTGGTATCTCAGGCATTAAACCCACTTATGGTTCGGTTTCTCGTTATGGCATGATTGCTTTTGGTTCAAGTCTTGACCAAGCTGGCCCTATGGCACGTCGTGCAGATGACCTCGTTGAACTTTTAGATGTTATGTCATGCTTTGATGAGCGTGACTCAACTAGTGTCATCACATGTGCCAATACACCTAACCAACAAGGCCGTGTTAAGAGCAGCTTTACTAAACACAGCCAAGCCTATGATGCTAACGGTAGCAGCCCTCTTAAAGGCATCCGTATCGGTGTACCGAAAGAATATTTCGCTGAAGGCCTAGCGGCTGAAGTCAAGCAAGCGGTTGAACAAGCGCTAGCGCAATTTCAAGCATTAGGTGCTGAGTGTGTCGAGATTTCTCTACCACGCACCTCTCTCGCTATCCCTGCTTACTATGTCTTGGCACCTGCTGAGGCCTCAAGCAATCTCTCGCGCTTTGATGGTGTACGCTACGGCCACCGCGCTAGCCAGTACTCTGGTCTAGAAGAGATGATTAGTCGCTCTCGTGCTGAAGCCTTCGGTCCTGAGGTACAGCGTCGCATTATGATTGGTACTTATGTACTGTCGCAAGGCTATTACGATGCCTACTATTTACAAGCTCAACGTATCCGTCGCCTGATTGCTCAAGACTTCCAATCAGCCTTCGAGCAGTGTGACGTGATTATGGGGCCTGTGACGCCTAGCGTTGCTAAAAACATCGGCGCCGACAAGGGCGACGTCACTGCCGACTGGTTGGCCGATGCCTACACCTTAGGCGTCAGTCTATCTGGCTTACCAGGTATGTCTATCCCATGTGGCTTTGGTGGCACCAATGATAAGCGCCCTATCGGCTTGCAAATCATTGGCAATTACTTCAAAGAAGGTCAAATTCTTGCGCTAGCAGATCGCTTCCAACAGCATACTGACTGGCACACACGTCAAGCGGAAGTGAAATAATGAAATGGGAAATTGTTATCGGTTTGGAAACGCACACCCAGCTTTCCACCAAATCTAAAATCTTTTCAGGCAGTAGCACCGCTTTTGGTGCTTCGCCTAATACGCAAGCGAATGCCGTGGATATGGCGCTCCCTGGAACCTTGCCCGTCATGAATCGCGAAGCGGTAGCGAAAGCCATTAGTTTTGGCTTAGCAATCGGCGCCAAGGTGGCGCCACTCTCAGTATTTGAACGTAAGCACTACTTCTATCCTGACCTGCCCAAGAACTATCAGACAAGTCAGTTAGAGATACCTGTGGTTCAAGGCGGTAAGCTCAACTACTTCGTGGGCGAAGAAGAGAAAACTTTAAACTTAACCCGTGCTCATCTTGAAGAGGATGCGGGCAAGTCCCTACATGAAGACTTTGAAGGCTTCTTAGGCGAACCATCAACAGGTATTGACTTGAACCGTACAGGTACACCGCTCTTAGAAATCGTTACAGAGCCTGAGCTACGCTCTGCCGCTGAAGCCGTCGCCTATGCCCGCGCACTGCATGGCTTAGTGGTCTGGCTAGGCATCTGTGACGGCAATATGCAAGAAGGCTCCTTCCGAGTTGACGCCAACGTATCAGTACGTCCCTTCGGTCAAAAAGAATTCGGTACCCGTACTGAAATCAAG
>CAZIKJ010000321.1:0-2640 GCA_964539685.1 uncultured Pelistega sp. | reverse complement strand
CTCTAAGATCGGATGAGCATAGACAAAATTATTCAAATAACCATCATCAAAGGTCAGCACAAGCGATTTCTCGGGCACCGGCTTGCCTTGCATAAAGTCAGCGAACTGTTTGCCGCTCAAGGTAGTGAATCCTTGCTGGGCTAATGAGCGCATCTGTGACTCAAAATTCTTCACGCTACAGCTCAATGAGCCACCTTGAGGGGTGACATGGTGATACATCAATACAGGAACTGTCTGGGCGGTCTTAGAATCCATTATCATCTCATACTCCTAGCAAGGCTCTTTTACAAGGCCCTCTAGCGTTCACGCGAGATGCGCACTTCGGCGCCGCGACGCTTCACTTCAAGCCCTTCAGATTGCAGAATGCGTAGACCTTCAAGACCCTTAATATAGCTGGAGCCTTGCATCTGCATTACACGGATTTTATTCCGCATAACCACTGGATTATGTTCTGGCATACCGAACATCCACACCTCATCCAAGATTCGCGCAGAGTTAAAATCATTCAAGCTCAAAATTTCAGGACCTAAGCAAAGAATATGGCCTTCACGCCCAAATACAGGAATACTATGATTGTCGCATTGGTAGTGAAGCAGCTGGCCACCTTCATAGCGTGTGCTGGTATGCACATCCCACCAGGCATCACCTTCGGGTAAGTACACCAGGACCTCATCGCTATCATCTAAGATAGGTGCCACTAAGAGTGATGGACCAAACATAAATTGCTGCTCAAAGTCATGAGCAGTCTTATCATTAGGGAAGGCTAAAGGCATCATGCGTTGCACAGGTAGACCCGTACGTGTGGCATCTTCAACAATACCGAGCACATAGGGAATAAGGCGATAGCGTAAGGTGAGTAAGTCTTTAATCTTCTCTTGGGTCGCTTGCGCATACACAGTGGGTAAGCCTTGGGTATCGGCAGGCAATATAAAACCCAAACTAAAGACCGCTAAACTTAAAGCTCGTAAATACAGGTTAGGGTCCTTCGCATCCGCACGTAGCTCATGCATCTGCCCTACTAGCCCTGAAGCCTGAGCACTTAATTGATGGCGTAATAATTGCTGTAATCCCGCGTAAGACTGCTCACACGCTTGCTTAATAAAAGGTGTTCGCTGAGCGCTTAATGAAAAGCTTTCACGCAAAACCAGCCCTTCCGTAGGTGTACGGCCATAGGATGAAGCAGCAAATAATGACTGCTCTAACAAGAGCGCGTAGAGCTGACGTAACATCGCACCCGTCTCTTCTTGACGCGCATAGACGCCATCAGGAATCTCAATCGGCATCGCAATGCTTAAGGCAGTTTCGGTTTCTTCCAAGAGTTGCTCGTGACGCTCTTGCCACAGGCGGTATGCATCACGATAACTTAAATCTAATAAACCATAGCGTACTTTCTGATGCTTAAAGACAAACGCCCGGCCAGACTCTTCAGTTAATAACCAACCCCTATCTTCTAATTCATCAAACAAGGGCGTACCTGCTACTACACCTGGGAATGTTGGCAAACAATAATGGCGAGAGCCCTTAAGATAATCATTTACAAAGCGACGACTTTCACCTAAACGCTGCTCATCCAAATCCAGGGATAATTTATCATGCTGAAATGGCACTAAGGATGGACTGGCAAAAGACCAGGTATCAACAGGGTATCCCGCTTGGATTAATTGCGCATTAAGTTCGGCGAGCGCCTCGATACTCTGTCCTTCTTGCTGCTGTAACCAAACACCCATTGCCTTCAATGGCGGCTGACCTGCGCGACCACGCAGAGCACTATATTGGTTCGCGATTTCGCTAGGATCACCAAGAAAGACAAATACATCCAAGCAGCTATCTTCAATCTGCAAGCGATAGCTATCTGGGTCTTCGCTAGCAATATAATGACTTACTCGCTGTAAGCTATTGGCATATAGACCCCAACCTTGCAGGCTCCATGCCAGTGGCATGTAAGCAAACTGGCTCAGGTCTGAGACAAGCATCTGACCGCGACGATTAAAACCGCCATCGGTACGGCCTAGACCATATACCGCTTCGTCTGGCGTAAGCTGCCAAACAATAGACCATACATTGCTTTGTTCTTCAGCATCGAGCTGGGTCACTAAACTGGCATCAAAATCTTGTGCTGTTTGAAAGACCATGCGCTCATCTTGATAAAAAGTCAGGCGAAAGGGATTAGCCTGAATGAGCAATGAGGTGTTGCCAGCATTGCTTTGTTTAAGATGCCAACCATCTTCCACGGGCTCACATTCAAACTCGCCGCTAATTTCAGTACGTGCTAACAAAAGGTCTGCTCGTTGCTGAGCGCGTGGATTTAATTGGTTATCATCCAATTTCTTGGGCAAACCACAGCGCAAGCGATACACGCCGTTCGCGTGCGCTTCAATACGCAACATATTACCTTGCTCTGTATGAAACTCACAGTAAGATGCCGTAGACTTGTGTAATGCTAAATTATTGATATGAATCACGTTGACCCGTTAATCGTCGTAAAAGTGGGCGGACCGATAAAAATCCTAAACCACTATTCTGACTGATTTTGCACAAAATTTAAATCAATTTACGGTTTTTTAGATAAATAAATGCTGTCAACGACTTGTTTTATAAGTTATTTTTAATATTTAAGCACTGTTTCAATGATTCTTAAAT
>CAZIKJ010000320.1:0-2443 GCA_964539685.1 uncultured Pelistega sp. | reverse complement strand
CCTCGTATTAGTCTCTTGCACTAAGCTTGTGCCAGAGCGCATTAACATAGATGTTGGCTCAGTCCCTTGCTCCTGAACAGCCATCCGTGAACTCATTGCCATCGTCGTAGACTCAGCTTGCTCTTCCTGAATCGCCATGCGGGAGGTGGCGGCAAGTTGTTGCTCTTGGCGACGAGCCTCATTCTCCCAAGTATTTTGTAAATAACGAGCAACACTTTGTTGATCCTCATTAAGACCTGAGAAATACCTTGTTCCCGTAAAATTAGCCTTAGGTTTGATGACTAAAGTATTATTCGGGCCATGCCAGCGCTCATATTGATATAAGTTGCTACCACCAAAATGCACGACTTGGAAGTTTTTTTGCACATCAAGCTTATGCCCGTTATGGTTAAAATCATTGGCGTGCACTGTGAGCACGGTGGCCACTTTACCAGGAACCAAGGTACGAGGATTGACCTCCATTCTACTGCCATCATGCAATTTGACATAGGTATACGCCGTTATATGGTCATACCTTGAATTCGCAAAATCAGCATCAAGCACCCAACGCGCACCCTTATTAAGATGCATATATCCCTTACCGCGTAAATCCGTGTGGCCGAACGAACTGCCCGCTACATTAATACCACCACCGTTGTTAACGTTCAGCACGCCCTGCTCACCTAAATCCCAAATCGGCCCTAAATCAATAAAGCCAGAATTATTAACGGTAACTTTACGGCGTGAATCATTTGTAAGAATACTACCTGAAGCGAAGCTGCCAGAATGTAAATTAATATGGGTCTCTTTTTTATTCGTTTCGCCATTGTTCTCCGAACGTAAGAGATACTGACTACGAATGGTTGATCCACTCTCAAGATTCAAGTGTACATTTTGATTGCTATTAATCCGCAAAGCAGTCTCTGCCTCTATCAGCGACTTATTGCGCAATGTGAGATTACTATGCTTATCCCCCCCTATCATATAGACACCCGTTCTGGCCTTGATACTACTTTGGTCGAGCGTCACTTGTATGCGCTTGTCTGATGCAAGCATGGTTTGTGCAAGGATTCCAATACTACCTGAACCAACAGCATTAACACTGGCACCACGGCTTAACTCAATCTTAATTTCACCTGCATGACCTTTTGAACTCGATGATTGTGAACCCATACCCCAAGGACTTAATCCACCACCTTCAGAAATACTCTGTGCAAAAATACCTTGTGCATTGCGACCCATGGTGGCGATATGCCCTTGAATCTTCATCTGAATATGCCCGCCCTTGCTGGTACTCTTGCCTCCATCTTTTTGCTTGTACAAGTCCTTACGTAAGGAGGTAAGATCCAGATTAGATGTATCTGCCGCTAGACCACCGCCACCACCGATACTTTGCGCCAAAATACCGTAACTCCCATCGCCTACTGTCTGAATACGTGCATTCGCATTGAGATTGATATTCACCGTATCCGCATGAGCAATCGTCTCTTTTCCACCAACACGTATAGAAGACGGCAAGTTAATGCCATCGGCAACCACTAAACCACCGCCACTGCCAATACTTTGAGCAACAATACCGTGACTATTTTTACCAAGCGTGGTCAGACTGGTCTCCAAATTAACATTCACGACTTGACCGTCACCTTGAGCCTTGATACCACCGATTTGTAATTTCTCCACATCGCTACGCTGGTTCACAGTTCGGTTGCTTAAGTCAATTAAACCACCGCCACCACCGATGCTTTGTGCAACGACGGCAGAGGCGTAATTACCCTGGGTTTTAATGCCAGCATTCTTAACAAGGACATTAACCTGGCCACCATGACCGTGCCCTTTTTCATTGCCACGACTGCCTCCCAGTACAAGATTCATGGTAAAACCTGAACCACTCGCCGCATTGCCAACAGCGGTTGACGCTAGGCCACCGCCGCCACCAATACTCTGCGCTAAAATCCCAATTCCCATGGTTTGCATCAACTGCGGTGCGATTTGATTCACGCGCACCGTACCTCCCTCGCCTGCTGTACCGCTCGTCCCACCTAGCGCAATGTTCATGCTTCTCTTGGCTTGATTGCCTGTGCTTTGGGTAAAGTTAGCATTACCACCACCGCCGCCAATACTTTGCGCCACAATCCCCATGGTGGAGCCACGTGTCGCTAAGACCTCGCCATCATTATTAATCTTCACTTCGCCACCATGGCCTCCCGCAGCGCCTTTGCCCCCTAGGGCAATAGCTAGAGAAGTCTCTGTCTTACCTTCTTGTTTAAGCTGAGAAAAGCCAGCGCTGCCACCGCCGCCACCGATACTCTGCGCGAGCACAACAGAGCCAGCCAAGGCATTAGAACTTAAGCGTTGATTCCAATGATTAATTTCAATACTACCGCCATTACCGCCTGAGCCACCCGATCCGCCAAGCGTTAAGCCGACAGTAGTTTTGCTCGCGGTTTCTTTTTGACCTTCTAGC
>CAZIKJ010000319.1:0-3775 GCA_964539685.1 uncultured Pelistega sp. | reverse complement strand
CCTTAAGCCTGTTAAGGGTGTACGCAACTGATGCGCCGCATTCCCAATAAAGCGTTTTTGCGCAAGTAGCGATTCATCAAGGCGTCCTAATAAATCGTTCAAGTGAGCAATCACCGGTTGCAGCTCTGTCGGCACTTTTCTGATATCAATTGCCTGTAGATCATCCGCATTACGCTCAGCAATCTCTTGTGATAATTGCCGCACTGTACGTAAACCAGAGCGTACCCCAAAGTAAACCAGAACCGCAAATCCGCAGACAATAAAAATCTGACTAATAATCATCAAGGCAAATAAATCACCGACCGACCAATCCGATATATGACTTTGACGACTAATAAACCAGGTTAATAAAAAGTCGATACATAAAAATAAAATCAGTGCAAATGCCAAACGACCGACCAAATAACGCAGTATGGAACCCTTTGGCAAAAAACCTATTTTAAGCTTTTTAGGCATTGTCTTTTTCCAACATATAACCGAATCCACGTACAGTCTGAATATGCACGCCAGTACCCTCTAATTGTTTACGTAAGCGATAGATATAGACTTCAATCGCATTATCACTTAACTCGCTTTCCATATTATCCGCTAAGTGATCAACAATTTGACGCTTAGTCACCACTTTGGCCGATCGTTGCATCAACATCTCGAGAATAGCGAATTCACGCACAGACAAATTTACGCGTTCTTGATGCACGCGTACCTCACGGTTCTGCGTATCCATCACAAGCGCCTCAAATTCCAATATATGTTGACTAAAGCCTTCTTGACGACGCTTAAACGCACGTACTCTTGCGGCGAGCTCATCGAGAGCAAAAGGTTTAACCACATAATCATCAGCACCCGCATCTAAGCCCGCAACGCGGCTATCTAGACTATCACGCGCGGTAAGAATGAGTACCGGCACTAACTGCCCTTCGGTGCGCAAAGAGCGCAACACATCAAGACCATTCATATCGGGTAAATTGAGGTCTAACAAGATAAGATGATAATGCTCATGCTTTAGAGCCTCTAGCGCAGCGCTACCCGTATCCACTAGATCGACCTCATACGCTTGAGCCTGCAAATACTCTTGTAGTGCGGGTCCCAAGGTCAAATCATCTTCCACGACTAAAAGTCTCATTTAAATTTCCTTTTGCGGTATCTTTTGCTTTTAATTTTGCTCTTAAAGGAGCAGCATATGTTTGCGTATTTGGTGTTTGATGTTTGCGCGTTTGGTGTGTGGTTTCACGCATACATTCCCATATCGTTAAGCATAGCACCAAACATTGACTGCTGCTTTCAACAACAAGGCTTTCGTACGGCAGCATACCCATACCACCAAACAGCACGTAGAAATCACTGAGCAGCACGTAGCTAGCCAATGATTAGACATTTTGTCTAAACCCTGTCATTATAATTCACCTAGCGACTTTCGCATTTGCGAAAATTTACGGCAATCAATATTTATCCAAACAGGTAATAGGATGCAAGAAATTCATAATTTAAGCGTGCGCGAGCTTAAACAGTGGCAAGAACAGAAGAAAGAATTTATTTTGCTCGATGTGCGTAATCAAGATGAGGTCGATTATGTGAAACTAGACAATAGCCAGCATATTCCTATGAATCTCATCCCTATTCGCCATAATGAGATTGACGATGATAAGCCCTTAGTTATCTACTGCCACCATGGTGTACGTAGCTATAATGTGGCTCATTTCTTGATTCAGGCAGGTTTTGATGATGTGTATAATCTGCAAGGCGGCATCGAAGCCTGGGCACAAGAAATTGAGCCTGGGATGAAGCGATATTAAAGTTGTCAACCGATTAGACTCGTTGCCATAAGTCTGAAGGCTCAAAAATAAACTTAGTATCCTGTTTACGGACATAGCCACAGTATGGGTCACCAAAGTGCACAGGTAACAATAAGGCCTCACGACTGACCGCTCGATCCAAGCATTCCAGACGAGACTTAATCGCAACCTCAGGCCAAATACAATAACCCGAATTAATTTCAGGCTGAAGGATTTGCAATGGACTGTGGAATACATCACCACAAAAAATTGCCTCCTCTCCTTGAGAGCTAACCCTAAACGTCACTTGACCTGGACTATGTCCTGGCGCTGGTTCGACCACTAAACAATCGGCAATCTCACTGTGCGGCTGAATAAACTGCACAAGACCCTCATTATAGACAGGCATTACACTATCGAAAAAAGAATCACCAAAGACATCGATAACACCAGGTTCTTTATTTTTACCCGCATGACAAAAATCAAAATCATCTTTTGGTAGATAGTACTTTGCATTAGGAAATGTAGGTGTCCAACGGTTGTCTTTCCATACTGTATTCCAACCCACATGATCAGAATGAAGATGTGTAATTACCACATGGGTGACTTTATCAGGTGGTGCGCCAGCAGCAGTCATCCATTCTTGGATAAGATTATTTAGCATATGCATGCGTGGAATATCTGGACGCTCTTTACGGTTGCCCACCCCTGTGTCAATGACAATAATGTTATCGCCTGCGTGGACAACCCAAAACTGAATACTCACAATTAATTTATTCATCTGCGGTATCCAATGATGAGGGATCCCCGTTCCTAAACAGAACTTAATCCATATCCATCCTGATATCAACGAGCTGAATCGCGTCTACCAAGCTCAATTAGCGATTAATGCAACACCACAAACCTGGTTAAGCGCTTTAGAAAAAGCCACTGTGCCTGTCTCAGAACACTGGCGTGAACTTAGCCAAAGCGCACACCAAGACTATCTTTCATGGAGTGAGCCAACTAAGATCAAAGTACCTGGTCAGTTAGATATGCCTCATGTGATCAATTATTTAGAGCAGAAACTGAGTCCAGAAAGCATTATGTGTAATGGTGCAGGTAATTACGCAACCTGGTTACATCGCTTTCACCGCTTTGAACAGTTTGGCACACAGTTAGCACCGACCTCAGGTTCCATGGGTTACGGTCTACCAGCAGCAGTTGCAGCAAAACGCCTGCATCCAGAAAAACCAGTCTTCTGCTTTGCTGGTGATGGCTGCTTCCTCATGCATGGTCAAGAATTTGCGACAGCAGTGCAATATAATTTACCCATCATTGTGTTGATATACGATAACGGCATGTATGGCACTATTCGCATGCACCAAGAGCGTGAGTATCCTGGGCGTGTCAGTGCAACTCAATTGAAGAACCCCAACTTCGCAGAGTATGCGCGTGCCTTTGGTGGGCATGGTGAGCGCGTCGAATCGAATGCAGAGTTCGGCCCTGCCTTCGAACGAGCTTTAGCAAGTGGTAAGCCTGCAATTATTCACTGCCTAATAGATCCTGAGGCAATCACCCCTAGCAGCACTTTGACACAAATCCGTGAGGCGTCATTGAAAAATTAAGGTGAGAGTAAATAAAGTACGCTTAGACAATGACATACGTTTAAGCGTACTCTACTGAGCTATGAATCCCCTTGCCTGAATAACACTCCATGGATATCGCTCCGTGGATAACGCTTCTTGGACATTGCTCCATGAATAACGTTCCATGATATCACTCCATGAATGCTAAGCCGTTAAAACTGTCCTGATAATACGGCCTCTTTAATACTGCCGCTTTAAGACACGCCATGTATCACAACATGGCTACCTGAGGGATTGGATTTCACTTCCACTCCTAAGTGAATTTGCTCTTTCAGTTCACTCACATGTGAAATAATCCCAATCATACGCCCACTATTGCGTAACTCTAATAAGGAATTAATCGCCAAATCAAGCGCTCCTTGATCTAAGCTGCCA
>CAZIKJ010000318.1:0-5084 GCA_964539685.1 uncultured Pelistega sp. | reverse complement strand
TTAAAATTTGCCCAAGATGAGGGTATCGCTCTGACGGTTGTTGGCCCTGAAGCGCCGCTTGCCGCTGGTGTTGTGGACGCCTTCCGTGCTAAGGGCCTGAAGATTTTTGGCCCAACTCAAGCCGCTGCACAATTAGAGAGTTCTAAAGATTATGCGAAAGCCTTTATGGTGCGCCATCATATTCCAACGGCTGCTTACGCAACCTTTACCGATGCTGAACAAGCCCATGCATATATTGAGCAACAAGGTGCACCGATTGTGGTTAAGGCTGATGGCCTAGCCGCTGGCAAGGGTGTTGTAGTCGCTGAAACGCTCGAACAAGCGCACCAAGCGATTGATGATATGATTGGCGGCGCCAAGCTAGGAGCGGCAGGAGCTCGCGTCGTCATTGAAGGCTTTTTACAAGGCGAAGAAGCCAGCTTTATCGTCATGGTAGATGGCAAGAATGTCCTACCCTTGGCGAGCAGCCAAGACCATAAGCGTCAATTAGATCATGACCAAGGACCGAATACCGGCGGTATGGGTGCCTACTCACCGGCGCCGATTGTGACAGATGCCTTACATCAACGCATTATGCAAGAAGTCATCTATCCAACCGTGCAAGGCATGGCCGCTGATGGCATTGAGTACACTGGTTTCTTGTATGCCGGCTTGATGATTGACGAAGGTGACGATGCCACCCGCCCGATCAAGGTGCTGGAGTTCAACTGCCGCATGGGTGATCCTGAAACTCAACCGATTATGATGCGCATTCGTAGCGACTATGTGGATATCCTCGAAAAAGCCATTGACGGTCAACTCGATCAAGCGCAAATCGATTGGGATCCTCGTACCACTTTAGGTGTTGTGATGGCCTCAGAAAACTATCCTGAATCACCACGTACAGGCGATGAAATTACAGGAATCCCAGCTAGCACCACAGATTGTGTCACCTTCCATGCAGGCACTACGCTTAAGGACGACACACTACTGACCAGTGGTGGCCGTGTATTATGCGTCACCGCCATTGGTGATACGGTTGAAATTGCCCGTGACAATGCCTATCAGGCGGTCAAGCAAATTCAATTCCGTGGTCAGCAATACCGTAATGATATTGCTTGGCGTGCTTTGAAAGCCTAGGACGCCTAGTGAGCGAGCAGAGTTTGATCGAGTCCGACGCAGTCATTAAGCAGGTAGCCACACAGGAGTGCAAACCAGCACTTGGCATACGTAAAATTGGCATCTTGGGTGGGAGCTTTAATCCCATCCATAATGCCCACTTGCGTCTTGCCCTAGCGGCTTGGCAATTTTTAGACTTAGACCAAGTACACTTAATGCCCGCAGGCCAACCTTGGCAGAAGCAAGCACTACAAGTCAGCGCTGAAAATCGCTTAGCCATGTTACGTCTGGCTACTCAAGATACGCCACAACTACTGATTAATACCATGGAAATTGAGCGCGATGGTCTGACGTATACGATTGACACCCTCAAAGAACTGCCCCCTGATGCCAAGTATTTCTGGTTAATGGGCAGTGATCAATTGAACAATTTCTGTACCTGGAATGCTTGGCAAGAGATTTTAGACTACGTCCAGTTGGTCGTGGTCCAACGTCCTGGCTATCAACCCCAAGTACCACCTGAATTACAAGACGAATTAAGACAGAAAAACAAGCACCTAATTATGATGCCATTCGATGAGTTAGATATTTCATCGAGTGAAATCCGACAAAAACTCTCAAATAAGCAAGATGTTAGCACCCTAGTTCCTGCAGCAGTGCTAGACTATATCAAAGAACATAACTTATACCGAGACAAGGCCAGCAACAAAAATTAACTCTATTAAATGACTATGAATATACAAAAACTTCAGAGACTCGTAATTGATGCTTTAGAAGATGTGAAAGCGCAAGACATTAAAGTCTTTAACACCACCCACTTAACGGGTTTATTTGACCGCGTGATTATTGCCAGTGGTCAATCTAATCGCCAGACACGCTCACTCGCCCGCAGTGTGATTGAGGCAGTACGTGCACAAGGCATTGAGATTGTCGCTCTAGAAGGTGAAGACAGTGGTGAATGGGTACTCTTGGATATTGGCGATATCGTGATCCATTGTATGCAACCTGCTATTCGCGCATACTATAACCTTGAAGCGATTTGGGGCGATAAACCGGTACGCGTCAAACTCTTGCCACAATCTCTGCAAGTACCCATGAGCGCACAAAGCTACGATCCACACGATATCAGTGACGACGAGTGAAACTGATTATTATCGCCGTCGGTCTTCGCATGCCTGACTGGGTCGAAACGGCCTGGCAGGACTATGCTAAGCGCATGCCCGCTGATTGTGCCATTGAGCTTAAAGAAGTCAAACCTGAACCACGTACCAGCGGCAAGACGCCCGCTCAGATGATGCAGGCCGAAGCCAAGCGCATCGAAGCCGCGATTCCAGCGAATGCTATGACCATCGTCTTAGATGAGCGAGGCAAAGACATTAGCACCATGCAGTTAGCCACGATGATGCAAGCATGGCGTGATAGCGGTCAAGATATTGCCATTCTTATCGGCGGCCCTGATGGTTTAGATGCTGAGCTTAAGAATCGCTACCCAAATAAATTACGCTTATCCTCTTTAACTCTGCCCCACCCTATGGTGCGGGTGCTGCTTGCTGAGCAACTGTATCGTGCTTGGGCGATTACCGTGAATCACCCTTATCATCGCGCATAAAACAGGCCCTCAGCCGAAGCTCAGCACTGAAGCATAAAGCACAAGTGCTTTATAATAAAGATTGTCACCATCCATACTTGGCACTATCACAGCACAACCAAGCAATAGTGAACAGAGATTGACTGTAACCCTGAATCAAAACTCGTAACGCCATAAAGATCTATTCATCATGAACTCATCTTCTGCTTCTACCGCTCAGCCTAATTTCCCCTTAATTTATCTAGCCTCAGCCAGTCCTCGTCGACATGAGTTGCTTAAGCAAATCAATATTGAGCATGAAATTTTACGACTACCCGAAGTTGAAGGTGAAGATGAACCGCGCTTAGATAATGAGCCAGCGGCGGAGTATGTAAAGCGTACAGCATTTGAAAAAGCCCAACGTGCCGTCGACTATATCACTCAGCAAGAACTCTTAAAGCGCCCTATTCTTAGCGCTGACACTGCTGTCATCTCCGACAACCTCGTACTCGGTAAGCCACAGGATGAGATCGATGTAGCACAAACACTCTCCATTCTCTCAGGCAAGCAACATGAGGTCCATACTGCCATTGTCTTAGCCCATCATGGTGAATTTTATCAAGATGTCTGTGTAAGCAAGGTTTATATGCGTACCATTACGGCACGTGAAATCGCCATGTATGTCGCGAGTGGTCAGGCTCAAGGTAAGGCTGGCGCTTATGCTATTCAAGGACTTGCATCGATTTTTATTGAGAAGATTGAAGGCAGCTATAGTGGCATTATGGGTTTGCCGCTATTTGAAACATGGCGGCTATTGCAGCAACTACTGAAGTAAATTAGATAAGTCCTTAAGGTTGCTTGGCCCAATGTGGGACATCACTTTATACAGACTCTTCAAACAATAGGGCGTACATTCTTTATATGCACGCCCTATTGTTTTAGTACCTTAATTTATTGACTAAGCACCTACACCTCTGTCTTTACTCCGCATCGCTTTGATTCTCAGGCATGGCACGGATGAATGCCTCTTCCTTACGACATGCTTCTTCAATGCGTGCAATTGTTCGCCATTGCTTTACATCTAAACCAAAGCGATGAGCATTAAGGATTTGCGGGAATAGATACACATCTGCCATGGTAGGTGTATCACCGTGGCAGAAAATACCTGTATCTGGACTTGAAGCTAATAACTTCTCTAAAGAATCAAAGCCTGTTTTAATCCAATGAGCAACCCAAGTTTTTAGCCCTTCATCATCAACCTGAAAATTATGCTCTAAGTATTGCATAACACGCAGATTCTGTAAGGGATGAATATCACATGCTACCATCTGGGCAATCGCACGCACACGCGCACGGCCTGCATAGGTACTTGGCAAAATCGCTGGCTCTGGATAACGATCCTCTAAGTACTCAATAATTGCCAAGGACTGACCTACACTCACCATATCATCCACATAGAATGGCACCATCGCCATAGGATTAAGTTGCAAATACTCTTCAGTCTTATGTTGGCCTTTGCGTAAATGCACAGATACAGTGTCATACGAAATTTTCTTAAGATTTAAGGCAATACGTACACGAAATGCCGCTGAACTACGAAAAAAACCATACAGTGTGGCCATTTATGTCTCCTCTTTTATTATTAAATTAACATCTATCCATGATTAAACTTTACGCGAAAGCTCTTTAGGCAGTGGGAAAGAAACATTCTCTTCAATTCCTGCTACTTTACGTACAGACAAGGCACCTAATTCTTTCAAGCGTTGAATCACATCTTGTACCAAGACTTCAGGCGCTGAAGCGCCTGCCGTGATACCAATTGTCTGCTTGCCTTCTAGCCATGCTGGTTTAATTGACTCAGGACCATCAATCAAGTATGAAGGACAGTCTAAGCGCTCCGCCACCTCACGCAATCGATTAGAGTTCGAACTATTCACACTCCCCACCACAAAAAAGATATCACAATTAGGTGCCATCATCTTCACAGCATCTTGGCGATTCTGTGTGGCATAGCAGATATCACTTTTCTTGGGCGCGACAATATTCGGGAAGCGATTTTTCAAGGCTTGCGTAACCATTGCCGCATCATCAACAGAAAGCGTCGTCTGTGTCACGAATGCCAAGTTCTCAGGATTCTCAACCTGAAGTTGCTCAACATCTTCAGGCGTCTCAACCAAGTACATACGACCACGTGCTTGCCCAAGTGTACCCTCAACCTCAGGGTGACCACGATGGCCAATCATGACAATTTCATGACCCGCATCATGCATCTTCTTCACTTCAATATGCACCTTCGTCACAAGCGGACAGGTTGCATCAAAGACTTTCAAGCCACGTTCTTCGGCTTCTTGACGTACAGCTAAAGAGACACCATGCGCTGAAAACACAACAATCGATCCTGTCGGCGCTTGATCTAATT
>CAZIKJ010000317.1:0-8324 GCA_964539685.1 uncultured Pelistega sp. | reverse complement strand
TTGATTACAATTGAGAGGGTTTTCACAAACCCTCTCTTTGTCATTTTTATAATTTATTTTTTGTTTGGTCCGATTAAGGCATTATGACTGTCCCTCGCTTAGAAAAGCATAACAAATGGACACGATGGAAAAGCTTAGCTTGGTTCTTTACCCTATGCGTGATTGCTCCTGTAGCTACATTATTAATTCTAGCCACAACGGGTGACTTTGAGCATTGGCATAATCTTTTACAATACGTTATTCCGCAAGCCACTTTTAACACCCTAATTTTATTAGTCGGTGTTGCCATTGTCGTCGGCTTACTCGGTGCGGGCAGCGCTTGGTTAACATCCGCCTTTGACTTTCCTACACGTAAAGTGCTCTTATGGGCTCTACTACTGCCACTTGCTGTACCGACCTATATCATGGCATTTGCCTATTTGGATCTGATGCATCCGCTAGGGCCAATTCAATCCATTATTCGTGATATTTTAGGTTATACCTCGCCACGACAGTTCCGCTTACCTGATGTGCGTTCTATGTTTGGCGCCATCCTCATACTTGGCTTTGCACTCTACCCTTATGTCTATTTAAGTACACGTGTGATGTTTATGACGCAATCCGCGAACTTAGTTGAGGCTGCCCGCACCCTTGGTTGCACGCCGACTCAAGCGTTCCATCGCGTCATTGTCCCGATGGCTCGCCCTGCTATCGTAATTGGTATTAGCTTAGCTTTATTGGAAACCTTAAATGATATCGGTGCTTCAGAATTCTTAGGTATTCAAACCTTAACGGTTTCTATTTATACCACCTGGGTATCACGCTCCAATTTAGCAGGTGCAGCACAGATTGCTATCTTTATGCTCTTGATAGTGACCTTTATCATCTATATCGAACGCCTTAGTCGTCAGCGTCGTCGCTATAGCAATACCCAACGCTTACACCCGATTCAACCGCAAAAATTACATGGTAAGGCTGCCTTAATCGCCTTGATTCTGGGTTGGATTCCCGTCATTATTGGCTTTGTATTCCCCGCTTTATATCTTCTCATTGAAACTTTCGTGCGTTTGGAGCAAGTGGGTAGCATCTCCTCAGGTTTACTCAAGAGTACACTGAATACATTAAGTTTAGCTGCATGTGCGACACTATTTACTGTCTTAATTGGCTTATTAATTGCTTGGGTGATTCGTAACCCACATTTTCGTCACGGCAAAGTTATGGTGCGCTTAGGTAGTTTAGGCTATGCCATCCCAGGCTCTGTATTGGCAATTGGCTTATTAACTCCTTTTAATCTCTTAGACGACGGCATCTCAAAACTAATGGCCATGATTACCGGAGCGCCGCCACAGCTGTATATTATGGGCAGTATGGCTGGTTTGGTTATCGCCTACTGTATTCGTTTTCTAGCGATTACGATCGGTTCTTTTGAGTCAGCTTATGCTCGCATACCCATCTCTTTAGATAATGCCTCACGTTCTTTAGGCCAGACTGAAGAGCAAACTTTCCGCAAAATCCATCTGCCGCTATTGCGTCCAGCTCTTGGTGCCGCCGCCCTATTGGTCTTTGTGGATGCCATGAAAGAATTATCCGCAACCTTATTGCTGCGTCCCTTAAGCTTCGAGACCCTAGCTACCTGGCTATATGCTGAAGCCGCTCGTGGAACCTATGAAGAAGGCGCAATTGCGGCTTTATTAATTGTGATTGTTGGGCTCTTACCCGTTATTCTACTGGCACGAACCCAAACCAATAAAGAATACTAATCTATGCAAAACCTACTTGAACTCAATTCAATCCAACTTGGCTATCAAGTGAAAGACAAGCTGAAAATAATTGTTGAAGATTTAAGTCTTTCTTTAGCAGGTAGTGATATTGGCTGCTTACTAGGCCCTTCAGGTTGTGGCAAGACCACAGTTCTGCGAGCTATTGCAGGCTTTGAACCCGTCTATAAAGGCACCATCAGTCTTGACCAACACATCATCTCTGAGCCTGGTCGACAACTGGCGCCTGAACAACGCAAAATTGGCATGATGTTCCAAGACTACGCCCTATTTCCGCATATCACGATTGAAAATAATATTGCTTTTGGCCTACATAAACTGCCTAAAGCGGAGATTAAGCGTATTACAGACGAGATGCTTGAATTAATCGGCTTAAATCACCTACGCAAAAGCTACCCACATGAGTTATCTGGAGGGCAACAACAACGCGTTGCCTTAGCCAGAGCCATTGCTCCTGCCCCTAAGATTCTACTGCTTGATGAGCCCTTCTCGAATCTAGACGTGGACACGCGAGAAAAACTCGCCTTAGATGTGCGTAAAATATTAAAAGAAAAACAACTGAGTGCGATTTTGGTGACTCATAACCAAGCGGAAGCGTTCGCGTTCGCCGACAAAATCGGCATTATTATGGAAGGCAAATTATTACAATGGTCTGGCGCACAAGATTTGATTAAAAACCCCAACTCGGCCATTGTTAGTGATTACATTCGACGTGATGCCGTCGCAGCGTATCACGAGATGTTGAACTCATTAGAATAAGTATGGAATCTATTTATCTCATTACCGCACTAGGTGCAATTGTTGCTGGTTTTGCGCAAGGTCTTTCAGGCTTTGCCTTTGGCTTAGTGGCCATGTCTTTTTGGGCCTGGGTATTAGATCCTAAGTTAGCCGCTGTTCTTTCTGTGATTGGTGGTTTAACGGGACAAATAGTCGCTGCCTTTACCGTACGCCGCGGCTTTAATTGGAAAATGTTAGCACCATTTA
Source organism: uncultured Pelistega sp. (assembly GCA_964539685.1). Lineage (GTDB taxonomy): Bacteria > Pseudomonadota > Gammaproteobacteria > Burkholderiales > Burkholderiaceae_B > Taylorella. The sequence continues at coordinate 5,583 of CAZIKJ010000317.1, read as the reverse complement.
TTGCCGGTGGCCTCTGTGGTATCCCCATTGGTGTCTGGCTTCTGCCTATGCTAGACATTTATATGTTTAAAGCAATTCTTGGCACGTTCTTGATTTTATGGTGCCCAGCTATGCTCTTAGCAAAAAACTTCCCTAAAATCACCCTACAGAGTCGTCTAGCCGATGGTATCGTGGGATTGGCTGGCGGCGTTATGGGTGGTATTGGTGGCTTCACTGGTACACTGCCTACTTTATGGTGTACCTTGCGCGGCCTAGACCGAGATACACAACGCTCAATTATTCAGAACTTTAACTTTGCTCTCTTAATCGTGATTACCATCACGTATGCCAGCACAGGAATTATTCAAGCAGATATGTGGCCATATTTTCTCATCGTTTCACCAATAGTTGTCGTCACTGCCTTTATCGGTACGCGCTTATATCTTGGCATTAGTCCAGAACGATTTCGCCAGATAGTCCTAAGCTTCTTAATTATCTCGGGCATCAGCATGCTGAGCTCTGCTTTACCAAACTTAAACTTGTTCTAACAACAAGACTCAACTAAATATCTTTTAAGTCTAACTCTTTGAGTTTACGCGTCACCGTGTTGCGGCCGATACCCAGTTTAGCTGCCGCATCAACACGGCGACCACGACAAAACTGCAAGGTCGTTTCGAGAACAGCGCGCTCAAACGTGCGCGTCAAATCATCCATCAGTGACTCATCTTCATGCGCTAAGCGTTGCGCCACATCACGGCGTAGCAACAACTCCCAATCCATAGGCATATTACGTTCAACACGCTCAGACACTGCCTTATTGCTAGCGGCTGGTGATGAGCTGGATTGGCCTACATTGGGGCTAGGCGTGTCGACATAATTACCCAGTACCTGATTAAAGACTTGAGGATTGGCTAAGCTACGATTATCAACCGCATGCGTAGCAGCAGTTGGCATTGAATAATTTTTTGCCGTGTTATCACTATTCTGAGCACTTAAGGCTTCTGTATCGTAGGATGGTAAGCCCCCGGTATTCAACTCATTCGTGTTATCAATCCGGGCACGTAAGCTAGCCAGTAATTCTTGTGGTAAATCAGCCGTTGTAACGATCTGTGCAGGCGTCATCACGGTCAGCCAATGACAAAAATTCTCTAACTGACGCACATTTCCTGGAAAATCAAAACCCTGAATGATCTCCATTACTTCATAGCTCAAGGTTTTTATAGGCACATCGAGACTTTGTGCGGATTGCTTTAAGAAATGTGTGATTAAACGAGGAATATCTTCTTTGCGTTCACGTAGGGGTGGGATACGCAAGCGGATAACATTTAAACGGTGGAATAAGTCTTCACGAAAAAGCCCCTGCTCCACACGCGCTTCTAAGGGCTGATGGGTAGCGGCAATAATCCGTACATCGACCGTGACAGGCTCAACCCCACCAATGCGATAAAAACTTCCTTCGGCTAACACACGCAAGAGTCGAGTCTGCAAATCCAAAGGCATATCACCGATCTCATCAAGGAATAAGGTGCCACCATCGGCCTCTTCAAAGCGACCTTTGCGGCGATTACTCGCGCCCGTAAACGAACCACGCTCATGACCGAAAAGTTCAGCCTCAAGTAAATCTTTAGGAATCGCTGCAGCATTCAAGGCAACGAATGGTTTGCTCGCACGGCTACCATGCTGATGCACAGCCCTAGCAATTAATTCTTTACCCGTGCCTGATTCACCCGTAATCAATACGGTGACTTTAGAGGGCGCTAAGCGACCAATTGCACGGAACACTTCTTGCATCGCCTTCGAATATGATTGTGACATCATACGAGCAAAACTCGGCGTTATGGAAATGTCCTGATTAATTTCAGCTGGCTGCTGACTTTGTTGTGCCTGTTCACATGCGCGCTTAATCAAATTAACCGCATCATTGATATCAAAGGGCTTAGCCAAATAGTCAAACGCCCCCTCTTGGAAAGCTTGCACCGTGCTATCCAAATCAGTGTAAGCCGTCATCACGATCACCAGAACATCAGCACATCTTTGTTTGATGATGTTTAACAGCTCCAGTCCCGATATATCAGGCATACGAATATCAGTGACAAGGACATCAGGTTTTTCGTATTCTAAAGCACTTAATAAGTCTTCACTATTCTCAAATGTTCGTGCTTGTAAACCAGCTTTCTGTAAGGCCTTATCTAAGACCCAACGGATGCCTTGGTCATCATCAATCACCCAAATCTTACTCATGCCTCACCCATTGGTAATAATATTCTAAATTCAGTACGGCCTGGCGCAGATTCAAACTCAATCACACCACCATTTTGGCGTACCAATTCTTGCGCTAAACTTAGCCCTAAACCTGTACCATCGGCTCGCCCTGTCACTAGAGGGTGGAATACATGGTCAGCAATATGTTCCGGCACTCCAGGGCCATTATCAATCACACTTAACACCAGGACTAAGCGATATACCTTGTCAACTAAAAATTGGCGACTTAACACGCGCGTTCGCAAAGTAATCGTTTTCTTTGTTTGACGTTCATCAGCCAGCAGCGCCTGTGCTGCATTACGCCCTAAATTCAGATAAGCTTGAACTACTCTTGACTTGTCCGCATAGACATCAGGCAATGAAGCATCGTAATCTCGTACTATCTTAATTCGTTCATGAAACTCTGCACGCAATAATGCATAGATATGCTCAGTCACCTCATGAATATTGAACGAAGCACGCTCTAGACCACTTTCAGCTGGACGAATTAAGCGATCCACTAAAGCTTGTAAACGATCGGCCTCTTTAATAATGACTTGCGTGTATTCATGATGCTCAGGTTTATCAAGCTCCATCTCTAACAATTGTGCGGCACCACGCAAGCCACCTAGCGGATTCTTAACCTCATGCGCCAAGTTATGAAACATACCTTGATAGATTTCAACTTCTCGTGCGAGACGCTTACTCCGCTCAGTCAAGGTATGTTGCTCCACTTGTTGCATTTCCAACATGATCAAATTCTCTTGATCTTGCAACATATGCATTGTGACACTAACAATCGCACCTTCAGATCTCAGCAAAGAACCTATATAGGTAATGGCTACTGCACGTTGTTTAACCAATGCCTCGAAAGCCTTTTGAAAGCCTTCTTTATCCTTGAAGAGCAGCTTAACTGGATTACCTTCGATACGTCGGTACGAACTCTTAAGCATAGATTGCGTAGCGGCGTTAAGCCACACAATGCGACCTTGATTATCCGTAACTACGATGCCACTTTGCAGCAGATCAAAAGCGAGAAAATCATCCGCAGGGGAAAGTTTCAATGGATCCATATCGACAGTCTCCTGCGGTTAAATTGATCTATCTCGTGTTGAGAACTAATGCTTAGAGCGAATAATACATATCAAACTCGACTGGGTGAGTCGTCATACGTAACAAGTTAACTTCTTGTGATTTAAGCTCAATATAAGCATCAAGCATATCGTTACTAAACACACCACCACGGGTTAAGAACTCACGATCATTATCCAAGGCCTCAAGAGCTTGATCTAATGAATGTGCAACTGTTGGCACTTTCTTATCTTCTTCAGGAGGTAAATCGTATAGGTTCTTATCAGCTGGATCACCTGGGTGAATCTTGTTTTGAATACCATCAAGACCCGCCATCATCAAGGCAGAGAATGCTAAGTATGGGTTTGCTAATGGATCTGGGAAGCGTGCTTCAATACGACGTCCCTTAGGATTGCCCACATAAGGGATACGAATAGAGGCCGAACGGTTACGTGCAGAGTAAGCCAATTTAACAGGCGCCTCATAATGTGGCACTAAGCGCTTGTAAGAGTTGGTACCTGGGTTAGTAATGGCATTCAAGGCACGAGCGTGCTTGATAATACCACCGATATAATACAAAGCAGTTTCAGATAAACCAGCATAACCATTACCGGCAAATAAGTTTTGACCATCTTTCCAAATTGATTGGTGTACATGCATACCTGAGCCGTTATCACCAACAATTGGTTTAGGCATAAAGGTTGCTGTTTTACCATACATATGCGCCACATTGTGAACAACATATTTTAAGATTTGGTTCCAGTCAGCACGTTGCACTAAGGTGCTAAAGCGTGTACCAATTTCTAATTGGCCCGCATTCGCCACTTCATGGTGGTGAATTTCTACAGGTACACCTTGCTCTTCAAGGATCAAGCTCATTTCAGAGCGCATATCACTGAACGAGTCAACAGGTGAAACGGGTACATAGCCGCCTTTGACACGTGGACGATGACCATGGTTAGCACCATCTTTACTCTCGGCGCAAGCCCATGCTGCCTCATCCGAATGAATTTTCACGAAAGTACCAGACATATCGGTATTCCAAGAAACACCGTCAAAGACGAAGAACTCCGGCTCTGGTCCAAAGTAAGCGGTATCACCAATACCTGAAGATTTTAAGTAAGCTTCAGCACGGCGTGCTAATGAACGTGGGTCACGGTCATAACCTTTTAAGTCAGAAGGTTCAACCACATCACATGTCAGAATTAAGGTTGGCTCTTCACGGAATGGATCTAAGCGTGCAGTTGAGGCATCGGGAATCAATAACATATCTGACGCTTCAATCCCCTTCCAACCTGCTATAGAAGAACCGTCAAAAGGCTGACCCGCCTCAAATTTATCTTCATCAACTGTTTTAGCAGGCACCGTCATATGATGCTCTTTGCCCAAGGTATCAGTAAAGCGAAAGTCAACAAAAGTAATTTCACGCTCACCAATAATTTTCAAAACGTCTGCAGGACTTGTCATTGATTTTCTCCAAAAAAATCGTTAGTAGTGTTGACCAGTTTGGTCATCGATATTCATCAAGCAAATATCGTGCCAACTTTTTTCTAAGCGATTTAGGGGGAGAAAAAAGTAAGCCTTGCCATTATCGCACCAAAAAAACACATAAACAAGAAATTTATGCTCCATAATGGTGCATCAATATGGCTTGCTTAGAAATTTGCGCCAAGATGATGCTTTGCATTCGAACGTTTTTTTGCCACTAATCATTAAACGCAAGAAATGTGTGCCCCGCACACCTTAATGTGTAGCTATTAGTCCGCTAAAAATAGCGCCTGCAAATCGTTCAGATAGCGCCAACCAAGTTCGGTCGCTTTTAAATAGCGAGGATCGGCATCTAATAAACCCTTCACTACAGCCGCATCGATCTGTGCCGTCATCAAACTTAAATCCGTACCAGTTCGTTCGGCGTAATAATGGGTTGGCACGCCATCTTTGAGACGTAAGGCATTAAGCATAAACTCAAAGGGTAAATCGGCTGGCTGCAAAGAGCGAGTTTCCGCAATATGTTGTCCCTGCCCTTCGAGTACTTTTTGCATCCATGTGTCTGGATTTCGTAATTTAGCCGTACGAATAATCTGATTATGCATACTGATTTTGCCGTGCGCACCAGGGCCAATACCAATATAGTCACCAAACTCCCAGTAATTCAAATTATGTTTTGTCCGGGCACCAGGACGTGCATATGCTGAGACTTCATATTGCTGAAAACCAGCCGCTGCCGTCAAATCAATTAAACTGTCTTGCATTAATGCTGCCGTATCGTCATCAGGCAAATCATTCGGTGGG
>CAZIKJ010000316.1:0-4383 GCA_964539685.1 uncultured Pelistega sp. | reverse complement strand
CCCATGATGTTCACAAGCACGTTCAAGCGACCACGGTGCGCCATACCGATCACGATTTCTTGTACGCCAATGCGACCACCGTGATTAATAATCTCATCCATTGAGGCGATGAAACTCTCACCACCTTCTAGAGAGAAACGCTTCTGGCCAACATACTTGGTGTGTAGGAAACGCTCTAAACCTTCAGCCTCAGTTAATTGCTGAAGAATACGACGCTTCTCATCAAGGTTAAATGTTGGAGATGCTAGTGTTGACTCAAGACGCTCTTGAATCCAACGCTTTGCTTTAGGATCGGAAATATGCATATACTCGCTACCCACGCTACGGCAGTAGGTATCGCGTAAAGCATTTAGAATTTCACGCAAAGTCATGGTTGTCTTTGTCGTGAAGTAAGTGTTCGTTGCAGAATACACCTCGTCTAGATCAGCATCAGTTAGATCATAGAATGCAGGGTCTAATTCAGGGATTTCTGGGCGCTCGCGGCGCTTTAATGGGTCAAGAATCGCATAACGTACACCTAGGCTGCGATAAGCAGCAATCAAAGATTGTACTTTAAGCTGTTTGCTGGCCATCTCCAAGTTTGGAGCTGCTTGACGCACTTGAAAGCTATTGCTACGTGCACGCTGAGCAAAAGAAGCGATTACTGAACTGTGATTTTGGTCACGAGTAGACTCATTACCATCGACCGCAGGTAAATGAGTTAAATTATCGAAATAGTCACGCCATTCCTGGTCGACCGATTCCGGATTATCAAGGTAGGCTTCGTATTGTTCTTCGACATACGATACATTACTACCAAACAAATACGAGCTTTTGCTCTTTTCAATTGCTGTTGTCATTTGACGCTTCACCTTAATGAGTGGTTCACCATATTGATGCAGGACTACCTTCCGAATACGTCCTGACCGGTTTACGGATAGCGGATAAGAAGGCGACTTTTTGGAGTAAAAGTCTGACTTTTTTTAGGAAAAGTCTGTTCTATTGTACCCCAATAAAGTTTTTTAATCCTATAAAGTTTTGTTAGTTTAAGATTTTTAATGCCATAATTCTCACAACTTGATATGATTTCATCTACGCGTTGTGCTATACCCACATAAGAAGCAAAATTCCAAAAAAGTACCAAAGGAAAACCTATGATTACCGACTTAAAAAAACTTGCCCTCGACTACCATGAATATCCACGCCCCGGAAAAATCTCCGTTGTGCCCACTAAAGCAATGGCTAACCAAGATGACTTGTCCCTAGCCTATTCCCCTGGCGTGGCACACGCCTGTATGGAAATTTATGAACACGGTAACACAGCAGCCGCTCGTTATACTTCTCGCGGTAACTTAGTAGGTGTAATCACTAATGGGACCGCTGTATTAGGCCTAGGAAATATCGGACCTTTAGCTGCCAAACCCGTGATGGAGGGCAAGGGTTGCCTATTCAAAAAGTTCGCTGGTGTTGATGTCTTTGATATTGAACTAGCCGAGAATGATCCCGATAAAATTGTCGATATCGTCTGCGCTCTTGAGCCGACTTTAGGTGGCATTAACCTCGAAGATATTAAAGCACCAGAATGCTTTTACATCGAGAAGCAATTACGTGAGCGCATGAATATCCCTGTCTTTCACGACGACCAACACGGCACAGCGATCATCTCTTCTGCCGCTATTCTTAACGGTTTGAAGCTAGTTGAAAAAGACATCAGCCAAGTTAAGCTAGTCTGCTCTGGCGCTGGCGCAGCCGCCATTGCTTGCTTAGACCTTTTAGTGAGTGTCGGTATTAGCCAAAAGAATATTTATGTTTGTGACTCACGCGGCGTGATCTACCAGGGTCGTGAAGAGAATATGGAAACCAATAAGGCGCGCTATGCCCAAGTGACTGATGCACGCACCTTAGCGGACGTCGTTAAAGATGCTGACGTGTTCTTAGGCTGCTCTACTAAGGGTGTTCTCACTGGCAAGATGGTCAAAACCATGGCCGATAAACCTCTCATTTTGGCACTTGCTAACCCAGACCCTGAAATTCTCCCTGAAGATGCTAAAGCCGCTCGTCCTGATGTGATTATTGCCACAGGTCGTTCAGATTATCCGAACCAAGTGAACAACGTTTTATGCTTCCCATTCATCTTCCGTGGTGCGCTTGATGTTGGTGCTACCTGCATTAACGAAGCCATGAAATTAGCTTGTGTGTACGCACTTGCCGAACTTGCACAAGCAGAGCAAAGTGATGAAGTCGCCTCGGCCTATCAAGGTCAAGACCTGAACTTTGGTCCAGAATATATTATTCCTAAACCATTTGATCCACGTCTGATCATCACCGTGGCTCCTGCCATTGCACAAGCCGCCATGGACTCTGGTGTGGCGACTAAACCGATTGAAGATATGGATGCCTATCGCACCCAGTTGATGAACTTTGTTTATCATTCTGGTCAATTAATGCGCCCTCTCTTTATGCAAGCCAAGAAAGCACCAAAACGTGTAGTTTATGCCGATGGTGAGGATGAGCGTGTATTACGTGCTGTACAGACCGCGATTGATGAAGGCATTGCTATCCCATACTTAATCGGTCGCCCAAGCGTCATCAATATGCGTATCGCCAAACTAGGCTTACGCTTAGTACCTGAAAAAAATATCTTTATTATCAACCCTGAGGATGATGATCGCTTTGAGTATGCCTGGAAGAGCTACTATGAGCTACTTGGTCGCCAAGGCGTCACCCCTGCAGTAGCCAAGGCCATGATTCGCAAACACAATACGCTGATTGGTTGTGTTCTCTTAGAGCGTGGCGATGTTGATGCGATGATTTGTGGTACTTCAAGCCGCTGGGATAATCAGTTACGTTATGTACGTGAAGTGATCGGACTTAAGCCTGGTCTAAAAACATTCGCTGCACTGAATGTTCTTATCCTGCCAGAAGAGACATTATTCATTTGCGATACCCACGTGAACGAAGATCCAACGGCTGAAGAGATTGCTGAAATTACGATTCAAGCGGCAGAAGAAGTTTTCCGCTTTGGCATTACCCCTAAGATCGCCCTACTTTCACACTCTAATTTTGGCTCATCACCGAACAGTCCATCAAGCCAGAAAATGGCCAAAGCGCGTGCCATCATTCAAGAAATGGCACCTGAACTTGAGGTTGATGGTGAGATGCATGCTGACTCCGCCCTATCTGAACGTATTCGCCTAGAGGCATTCCCAGACAGCACCCTAAAAGGTCGCGCCAACCTACTCGTTATGCCAAACTTAGATACAGGTAACATCACCTATAACTTGTTAAAAATGACAGGTAGCCACGGTATTGCCATGGGTCCAATTTTACTCGGGGCCGCCAAGCCTGTGCATATTCTGACCACGAGCACAACGACTCGTCGCATTTTGAACATGACAGCCATGGCGGTGATTGAAGCACAGAAACTTGTAGGTGATGAAGTTTAAATAACTTGAAACCTAAATAAAAACAAACCCCTCGCCACAACAGCGAGGGGTTTACGTTTTATTTAAGCCTAGCAAACCGCCTTAATCACACCCTACTCACACAAAAACAGATTCCAATCACACAAAACACATCCCGATCGCAGAGAACACATCCTGCTCGCACAAAACACGAGCTACTCACACAAAACACATTCCAATCACACAAAACACATTCCGATCGCAGAGAACACGTCCTGCTCGCACAAAACACGAGCAATTCACACCAAAAACTAAACGCCGCAAATAAAATTATTGCGGCGTTTAGTTAATTTGTGCGCGACGGACATTGAGCTCATCGTCCGCTTTGTATGTATATTCGCTAAATTAGCGAGCACCCATCTTAGGAACATCACGACGTGAGCTACCTACGTACAACTGACGTGGGCGACCGATCTTGTAATCAGGATCTGACAACATTTCGTTCCATTGAGCAATCCAACCCACTGTACGAGCCAATGCAAAGATAGCCGTAAATAATGATGTTGGAATACCAACTGCACGTTGAACAATACCAGAGTAGAAGTCAACGTTAGGATACAATTTACGGTCAACAAAGTATTGATCTTCAAGCGCAATACGCTCAAGTTCCATCGCAAGTTTGAACAATGGATCATTCTCTAAACCTAATGCCATCAATACTTCTTTCGTGGTTTCTTGCATCAATTTAGCACGTGGGTCGTAATTCTTGTAAACACGGTGACCAAAGCCCATCAAACGTACGCTTGAGTTCTTATCTTTCACTTGCTCCATGAACTCGCCAACTTTAGCAACACCACCATTCGCTTGTAGGTGCTCAAGCATATTCAATGCCGCTTCGTTAGCACCACCGTGAGAAGGACCCCACAAGCAAGCTACACCTGCTGCAATTGCTGCAAATGGGTTAGTACCTGACGAACCACATAGACGCACTGTTGACGTT
>CAZIKJ010000315.1:0-1940 GCA_964539685.1 uncultured Pelistega sp. | reverse complement strand
GGTCAAAAAGAATTCGGTACCCGTACTGAAATCAAGAACGTTAACTCGTTCCGCTTCCTTGAGCGTGCGATCTTATTTGAAGCGCGTCGCCAGATTGAGCTGATTGAAGACGGTGGCAAAGTTATCCAAGAAACTCGTCTATACGATGAAACTAAAGACGAAACCCGTAGCATGCGCACCAAGGAAGACGCGCATGATTACCGCTACTTCCCTTGCCCTGATTTACCACCTCTGGTTATCTCTCAAGAGTGGATTGACCGTGTTAAGAGCGAGATGCCTGAACTACCAGCAGCACGTCGTGAGCGCTATGAATCAGAATTTGGTTTACCTGCTTACCATGCCGCTCAACTCACTTTATCACGCCCAGTCTCTGATTACTTTGAAGCCTTAGTGGTACAAACAGGAGCTGAGCAAGCTAAGCTAGCGTCTAACTGGGTGATGGGTGATGTGATGGCCAGCCTGAATCGCGATGAACTCGAAATTGATGCCTGCCCAGTGACACCCGCTCAACTCGCTAAGTTAATTGCCCGCATCGCTGATAACACCATCTCCCATAAGATTGCTCGCGATGTATTCCAAAGCATGTGGAGTGGCGAGAACAATGCTGATGCCGACGCCATTATTGATGCTAAAGGCTTAAAGCAAATTAGTGATAGTGGTGCTATTAGCAGCATGATCGATGAGGTTATTGCCGCCAATCCTGCGATTGTTGCACAGTTCCGCGAAGGCAAGGAAAAAGCTTTCAACTCCTTAGTTGGGCAAGTCATGAAAGCCGCTAAGGGCAAAGCTAACCCCGCACAGGTAAATGAAATCTTAAAGCAAAAATTATCGGCTTAAATAGTTCAATGCTTGGCTTGAACCGAGTTTAAATTGGGTTTAAGTTGAATTTGAATAGGCATTACGTTTTTTTTGCATAGAAGAGTGAGGACTCTAGCCACCTTTGTGAGTAGCAATAATTGTAGATTCAATTCTTGTATTAGCATGACTCTTAGACTGATTTAAAAATAAAATTACCCGCTTAAAATACTTTAAGCGGGTAATTTTTATTGCCATACTTATTGTTTAGCTGGAGCGGTGGGTTCCTGCTGCTTACCACCACTAAAGTCACGCGGACGTAAAAGATCAGGTTTTAAGAAGTCCTTATGTCCCAGGTTCATATGATCCCCGAGAAGCTTGCCTTCATGCTCTACCCCATACATAGTATGCTTATGAAAGGTTTCTAAATATAATTCCCGAGTTTCTTTGACATCGCCCGTATAGCGTGCATCCTGTGGACGCTCTTGAGAGTCAATGTACTGAGCAATATCCCAAGCCTCTTGCTCACTTAAACTATTTGGCTTCCCTAAAGGCATATTATATTTAGTGAAGGCAGCCAAGGTAAATATCCGTGAAATTCCTGCACCCCAATTGTAGGAATCATCACCCCAGAGTGCAGGGAATAGCACCTTATCACCCTCTTTCTTACCGGCACCATCTTCACCATGACAAATAGCGCAGTTAGCTGTATATAAGGTTTTACCACGTAAAGCATCGGGAGCCTGTTCGGCTTTGGCAAGCGTAGGATAGCCACGTCCGTAAATTTTTTCTTTAGGGAACATCGGCACACCCGTCGCCAACCATTGATGATATAAGGCAATAGCCACCATATCATCGCTACCATATGGTGGCGGTTGACCGTTCATGGAATAAGTGAAACAACCCACAATACGCTCTTCAAGATTATTCACGTGATTATTTTTTGTTCGAAAAGTAGGTAAATCCACTGCTGCAGGCCAAATTGGCCCAGCGAATGGAAGTCGTCCTTCACCTAAGTGGCAACTAGCGCAATTCATATTATTAAATACGTTCTTGCCGCGTAATTGCTGGGTATTCACAAATAAATCATGCCCACGACGAATCGCCTCTTTCATTTTCGGATGCAATTCTGCATCCTCTAGGGA
>CAZIKJ010000314.1:0-2663 GCA_964539685.1 uncultured Pelistega sp. | reverse complement strand
CCTGAAGGGAGTGGAGAAGATTTATTTGCACATTTTTCAGCAATTCAAATGAATGGCTTTAAAACATTAAAAGAAGGCCAAAAAGTGGCTTTTGAAATTGCTCAAGGCCCAAAAGGCAAACAAGCACTTAATATTACAGCGGCATAAATCCATACCAATGGTTTATACCGTTTAGATGAAGCTCGGATGATTCTATCACGGAGAACTTAGGGGCGCCATAGTATTCATGCACTGATAATTATATTCATATAGTAGAATACCGTAACAGCTTAACTTAAGGCGAACACTGTGAATTTATTGTCAAACACCGTCGGTAAAGCCTTGCCAAGTAGTCACTCTCTTGGCAAGGCTTTTGTATGTCTAAGCATTCTGCTTTGCTTGGTATCGCTACAGCCAGAACAGGCATATGCCGATACTGTTTCTCGCCAGACACACCCCCTCTCCGCTCCTATTGCTGAAGATTTTATTCAAAAAGCCGATAGTGGTAGCTACCAAGCAAGTATTCATAGCTTGCAAATTGAGACCCTAGAAAAACCTGTCAATATGGACGTAGAAGTCGTAGCCACAGACGAAAGTCGTGCGCGTGGTCTTATGTATCGCTTCGACTTGCCAGAAAACTACGGCATGTTATTTGTTTTTCCGGATAGCCATCAGCGCTGCTTTTGGATGAAAAACACCTATATCCCTCTGTCCATTGCCTATATTGATGCACAAGGGAGTATTGTGAGTATCCATGATATGCAAGCTCATGATTTATCATCTGTATGTTCATCAGCTCCCGCTATGTTTGCCCTCGAAGTAAAACAAGGTTGGTTTACACAACATCAGATTACTGTCGGTAATACCATACGCATTAAGCAACATTGATACGACGATAAAGGCGTAATTTCTTAGCCATTTTTACCAGTATTTTCATAATACCTAAGCAATACCGTTATACTTATTTGCATACTTGATATGCCTAGCAAGGATCTATAAATGAAATTTATGACATTGATAAGCGCAAGCTTGATGAGTCTACTCTTATCGGCTTGTGCGAGTTCTTCTCTCGATAGCTCGAATACAACCATCAATAATCGCGGCGATCTCAAAACCACATTAAGCGCAACCTCAAGCAAAATCCCTGAGGTATTCACACAATGTGTCTATGCTCAATTACAAGTACATTACCCTTCAGCAGGCTTACGCAAAAAAGCAGTGAACTTATACGAAGGCTATGTGCCTGGCGTCGATCGTAATACCCCTCGCGCTATCTACGATGTTCACAGTACAACCGATGATGTTTTGGCGAATGTAACATTAAAACAAGTCGAACCTGTTGACGAGCTATTGTTGGATATTTTCAAGAGCTGTCTCTAAACACTAAGAAAGTCTGTCTCTACACGCGCAGCGTTTTTTTAAAGCATGTTCGTATGCCTACGCGACCAGCGACATGAGTATAGTTATATATCACCCTTTATATAACACCCGCACTTAGTCCTTGCACATCAGTGTCTAGAGTTCGTTATAAACTACATATATAATAATGGGGCCATCAATTGGTCTGCGTAGTGATTGAACCTAGAGTTCTTTATAAAATCCAGACATAATAATGGCTCTCCTAGAATACTACTAGGAGAGCCATTAGTTTGATTACATTCAGCACCTCAAAAGCACTTTAGAAACAGTGACTTGCTTATTGAGGCCTTTACAATAAGGCACTTTATGCGTTTAATCTGACACCTTGGATGCCCGACTCACGCACAGCTTGAGTCAACGCTTCAATCGCTGGTAAGCGAGTAAAGCTTCGGCGCCATACTAAGACAACTTGTCGGTTAGGTACAGGATCATTTAACTCAATATACTTCACTAAATTATCATCCACCGCAGCCGATTCAAGCACAGAGCTTTTAGGTAATAAAGTGATTCCTAAACCAGCGGCTACCATGTGACGGATGGTCTCTAATGAAGACCCTTCGAATGAGCGCTGAATACCTTCAGTACTAGCAGAAAAGCGTGACATTTCAGGACAAACCTCAAGCACTTGATCACGGAAACAATGACCGCTGCCTAATAAAAGCATTGTCTCCTGCTTTAATTGTTCCACATCAAGAATTTCTTTTTCAGCCCATGGGTGTTTTGCAGGAACCGCAACGACAAAGTCCTCTTCGTAAAGATCTAAAACTTCAAGCCCTGAGTCAGGCAATGGTAAAGCCATAATAGCGCAATCAATATCGCCCAGACGTAGTAACTCTAGCAAGCGGACAGTAAAGTTCTCTTGCAGAATTAAAGGCATCTGAGGGGTTAATTCTAATTGTTTACGGACTAAACGCGGCAAAAGATAAGGTCCTATTGTGTGAATAATTCCTACTCTTAGGGCACCATCTAAGGGATCATGCCCTTGACGAGCAATTTCTTTGAGTGTACCCGCCGCATCAAGTACCTTCTGAGCTTGCGCAACAATTCGCTCCCCAATAGGCGTAATACCCACTTCTGAACCACCACGTTCAAAAACGGATACGCCTAATTCTTCTTCTAATTTTTTAATCGCTACAGATAAGGTGGGCTGGCTAACAAAACACGCCTCAGCAGCACGACCAAAGTGACGCTCCCGCGCCACAGCGATAATGTATTTAAGTTCAATAAGTGTCAAGGTCTTAGCTCTATATGCACGATGAATAATC
>CAZIKJ010000313.1:0-3255 GCA_964539685.1 uncultured Pelistega sp. | reverse complement strand
ACCAAGAACCGCTATTTAGGCCCTCACTCAGACCTTCATTTAAGCTTTCATCAATTTAGTCAACTGATCCTGAACTTGAGTTAAGAGGGCGCCGAAATCCGCCACACGAGCTTGCTCTTGTTCAATTACCGCCATTGGGGCACGCTCAACGAAGTTCTTATTTTCTAACTTGCCTTTCGCTTTAGCAATCTCACCTTCAAGACGCTTGATCTCTTTTTCTAGGCGGGCTGTTTCAGCGGCGACATCAATCTGTACATTCAGCATTAATTGGCATGAACCTAGAATTTGACTTGGTGCACCGAGATCAGGCAACTTATCGACCACGCTTAACTCGTTTACCTTGGCGAGTGCCATGATGTAGGGTTTTTGCAGCGCAATCACAGTTTCGTCAGCCACCATAAATAAGCCAACTTTTTCCGCAGGAGAGATATTCATCTCGCCACGCAGCGCACGAATCGCTTCAATCACTTGCTTGATTTGGGCCACTTGGGCTTCAGCAGACTCATTAATATTTTGCGGCTGGCTTAATGGGTAGGCTTGGTTACTCAGTAGCACATCGGTTTGTTCTGGCATGCGCTTGCCCGCTAAGACCGCGACTTTTTGCCATAATTCTTCAGTGATAAACGGAATAATCGGGTGGGCGACACGTAGGATAGATTCAAGAATATGAATTAATGTGCGGCGCGTACCTAATTGTTGCTCTGGCGTACCAGTCTGTAGTTGCACCTTAGCCAATTCAACGTACCAGTCACAGTACTCGTCCCAGACAAAGCGGTAAATCGCATTGGCAATATTGTCAAAGCGGTAGTCTTCAAAGCCCTTAGTGACCTCAACCACAAAGCGCTCATATTGACTTAGCATCCATTGGTCCACTACTGATAGCTCTGCATGACCCGTGGCTAAATCGTGATCCTCAACATTCATCATGACAAAGCGGGTCGCATTCCATAACTTATTACAGAAGTTGCGATAGCCTTCACAGCGCTTGAGATCAAAGTTCATATTCCGACCTAGGGTCGCATAGGCTGACATGGTGAAGCGTAGGGCATCAGCACCATAGCTATTGATGCCATTCGGAAACTCTTTACGCGTATCCTTGGCAATCTTATCAGCGGCTTTAGGGTTCATAAGACCTTGTGTGCGCTTAGCCAAGAGTGGCTCTAACTCAATTCCATCAATCAAATCCACAGGGTCAAGTGTATTGCCTTTAGATTTACTCATTTTCTGGCCTTGCGCATCAAGAATCAGGCCATGCACATAGACGGTCTTAAACGGTACTTGACCCGTCAGGTGCATACTCATCATCACCATACGAGCGACCCAGAAGAAGATAATATCAAAACCCGTCACTAAAACATTCGAAGGCATGTAGCGCTCGTAGTCTGGCGTTACATTCGGCCAGCCCATGGTGGTAAAAGGCACTAGTGCCGAGGAGAACCAGGTGTCTAATACATCATCATCGCGACGTAAATCACCAGTGACGCCTGCTTTACGCGCTTGCGCAATGGCATCAGCTTCATTGCGAGCGACGAAAATTTGACCGTCTTCACTGTACCAAGCAGGAATCTGATGGCCCCACCAAAGTTGGCGTGAGATACACCAGTCTTGGATTTTTTCAAGCCAGAGATTATAGGTAGTCGTCCAGTTCTCAGGGTAGAAACTCACACGGCCATCACGTACCACTTCAAGAGCCGTTTCAGTAATGCTCTTACCAGGTTTGTAAGTGCCTTCAGGAGCGGGTTTACTCATGGCCACAAACCATTGATCTGTGAGCATAGGCTCGATCACTGTCTTGGTGCGATCACCACGCGGCACCATGAGTTTGTGTGGTTTAATTTCTTGCATTAAGTCGAGTGCTTCTAGATCAGCGACGATTTGCTTACGTGCAGCAAAACGATCCATGCCTTGATAGGCGGCAGGCGCATTCTCATTAATCTTCGCATCAAGACTTAAGATACTGATAAGCTCTAAGTTGTGACGTTGACCAACTGCATAGTCATTAAAATCATGAGCCGGAGTGACTTTCACCACACCCGTACCGAATTCACGATCGACATAATCATCGGCAATAATCGGGATGGCACGATTGACTAGAGGCAAATTCACGGTTTGGCCAATTAAGTGCTGGTAGCGCTCGTCCTCTGGGTGTACCATCACCGCCACGTCGCCAAGCATGGTTTCAGGGCGAGTCGTTGCCACCACAAGATGGCTTAACTCACCACTTGGCGTCGTAAGAGGATAGCGAATATGCCATAAGAAGCCGTCTTCCTCAATGCTTTCTACTTCGAGGTCCGACACCGCCGTACCCAGAACAGGGTCCCAGTTGACCAAGCGCTTGCCACGGTAAATTAAGCCTTGTTCATAGAGGCGTACGAAGGTCTCTACCACTCCGGCCGACATCTGCTCGTCCATGGTGAAGTACTCGCGAGTCCAATCCGCGGAGCTACCTAAGCGTCGTACTTGCGATTGAATCGTGCCGCCTGAGTACTCTTTCCACTCCCAGACTTTTTCTAAGAAGGCTTCGCGGCCCAAGTCATGGCGTGAAATATTCTGCGCATCGAGTTGGCGCTCAACCACAATTTGTGTCGCAATGCCCGCATGGTCTGAACCGGGCACAAACACGGTATCGCAACCATTCATGCGGTGATAACGGATTAAACCATCCATAATAGTCTGGTTAAACGCATGCCCCATATGCAGAGTGCCCGTCACGTTAGGTGGTGGGAACTGAATAATATAAGGTTTACCAGATAGGGGAGAGTCAGTGCGTACATGCTGACCCGCTTTAAACGCACCTAATTTGTCCCAAGTTTCGTACCACTGGGCTTCAATCTGCTTAGGATCGTAATTTTTCGCTAATTGATTGGCTTGAGTTAATTCCGTATTCATACATTTTTGCTTAGATAAACTTAGACAAGCTTATTAAGCCACGCCTTTTAATTCAATAGATTTAATAACAAGCCTCTATTCTAAAGTGTATTTGCGCCTTTTTGCATGCTAAAATTACCGATTGAGTAAAAATCTACTTTATCACTCAAGAAATATGCCTGAACAAGGTATCAACTAACGCATTTATTGGAGCTTTTTAAATGGCTATCGAACGTACTTTATCTATTATCAAACCTGACGCGGTTGCAAAAAATGTAATCGGCGAAATCGTTTCTCGCTTTGAGAAAGCAGGCTTAAAAGTCGTTAACGCTCGTCTACAACAATTAACTCGTGCTGAAGCAGAAGGCTTTTACGCTGTTCACAAAG
>CAZIKJ010000312.1:0-7536 GCA_964539685.1 uncultured Pelistega sp. | reverse complement strand
ACGCGCATCAGAACCCTTAAAGTCAAAGCGAGTTGAGATTTCCTTATTCGCTTGCTCTACTGCATTACGCACTTCTACCATATCGGCTTCGCTTACAACGTCAAATGATGGCATTGTTAATTTCCTTACTGTAACAAAATCGGCTAATAAATCATCAAACAGTCATGTTAGCACGCTACACTCTGCAAGACAAAAGCATCGCTTGCAAAGATTCACATTTTTTATGGAAGATTTACATGCATTTTCGTAAGTTTTCTATACAATATACATATAGCTTCTAAGCTATTTCTCTATTTATCCTATAAGGACATTGACTATGAGCGCTTTGAATATTTTAGGTAGTTTGTTAGGCCAGAACGGCGGTGGTCTTGGCAGCATTTTAGGTAAGATTGCAGGTCAAGGTGGCCAAGGCGGTCAGGGCTCTAT
The DNA here is from genome assembly GCA_964539685.1 of uncultured Pelistega sp. GTDB lineage: Bacteria > Pseudomonadota > Gammaproteobacteria > Burkholderiales > Burkholderiaceae_B > Taylorella. Next base: position 7,110 of record CAZIKJ010000312.1, on the reverse strand, counting down.
CTCTGATATTTTAGGTCAGCTACAATCTCAAGGCTCTGACATGTTTGGCAGCGCACAAGCCAAGGGCTCTGACATTTTCGGCAAAATCCAAGATGCTACGAGTGGTGACAACTCAGTACTATCAAGTCGTGATAAGACCACTCTAGGTGCCGGTGCCTTAGCAATTTTATTAGGCAGCAAAACTGATAGCAGCCTAGCCAAATTAGGTGGTTTAGCGGCTCTAGGTACAGTTGCCTATAAAGCTTTCCAACGTTGGCAAGAACAGCAAGGTGGTGAAGCAGCCGGCCAAATCGGTAACTCACCAGTAGGTTCTTTACCTCCATCATCAGCACCTGCTGCAGACCCACAAGTTCCAGCCGCTGTTGAGCAAGCTAGCCATGCCTTATTGGTAGCGATGATTACTGCCGCTAAAGCTGACGGTCATATCCAAGACGACGAGAAAGCACAACTTGATGCTAATCTTGCCCGCCTAACAGACCCACAAGACCGTGCTTGGTTCCAAGAAGAAATCAACCGTCCAGTGGATCCTGCTTATGTTGCTAGCCTAGCGACTGACCCGCACGTTGCTGCGCAAATGTATGCGCTTAGCTTAGCCATGTGTGATGATCAAAACTTCATGGAAAAAGCTTACCTTGAAGAACTCGCCAAGCGTCTTAACCTTGACCCTGGCCTTAAGGCTGAGCTCGACTCTGAAGTGAAGAACGTCTAACTTGCTTAGACTGCTAGAGAGCCATTCTCTCTAGCTTTCGCTTACATAGTAACAATCAATAACGCCCCATATTTCTGGGGCGTTATTCATAGCTGTCTAAGCACAACATCAATCGTTCTCTTCGCTCTCAATAGCGCTCTTCGCCATCAATAGTGTCCATCATTATCATTGAGCGCTACTCTTCACTAGCAGCAGTATCCATCACCATCATTGACTCCTCTCACCATCAATGCTGCTTCTTCGGGTCTAACTCTTCAGGAATCGCAAAGACATCAATCCCCTCATCCAATAATTGGTCCTGTTGTTCAGGACTTGCCTGCCCACGGATAGAACGCTCCTCGGCATCGCCGTGATGAATTTTAATGGCCTCTTCAGTGAAGCGCTCACCTACATCTTCCGCTTGCGTAATCATATTGCGTAAACCTTGCATCACAGCGGCTTTTACTTGTTCAATTTGTTGCTCACTAATTTCTGGCGTCGAACTCATTGAACCCGAACGATTCACATAGGGGGCCGACAGCTTACGATGCACCTGTGTGCTGTGACAAATAGGACACTCCACCAAGCCACGTTGTGCCTGCGCCTCGCAGTCCTCAGCTGAAGCAAACCATCCTTCAAAGTGGTGCGCTTGATCGCAACAAAGATCAAAAACTTTTAAACTCATTCTGTCCTAATACACCTTATTCGCATGAAGCACGCTTTTCCACTCCGCAAACGTAACCAGCAAAACCATTACGCACCAATCTCTCACACCAATCTCTCGCTCAAGCCATAGCTGGCAAACCACTGCGCATCTATACGCAAGCACTCAAGCACACGATAGATAACAAGCCTATAACCAGCCAGCCTTCTTAAAGCGCCAATATAAAGTTCCACAAATACCGAACATCACCGCTAACACCAGAGGATAACCCCACTCCCACTTCAGCTCAGGCATAAATTCAAAGTTCATCCCATAGATGCCCGCAATGGCCGTCGGCACCGCCAACATCGCCGCCCAAGCAGCAAGTTTTTTCGTGATATCAGTTTGGTGTGATTGACCAATCATTAAGCTTGCTTCAAACGCAAAAGCCAATGCCTCACGCAGCGAGTTAATCTGCTCATCGATTCGTGCGATGCGGTCCGACACAATACTAAAATATGAACGGGAATCTTTCTCGATAATTGAACTATTAACTATTGCCAGTTTACGGCAGATTTCGATCATCGGTGCCATACAGGTATGAATCCGTAATAAATCACGACGCTGCTTATAGAGCTTACGAATATCGGTCTCCTTAAAGCCACGCAACATCATCTTCTGCTCAACCTGGTTCACTTCGACCTCTAGGCGCGAAGCAAGACCCGATAAACTATCGGCATACACATCTAAAATCTCAGCCACCACAAAGTCACTACCCCGCGCAATCAACTCTGGACAATTCTCTAGACGGTCGCGTAAGGAGGTATTGCTCATTGCTCCGCCACGTCGTACCGTTAAGACAAAGCCGACACCAAAAATCATCTGCATCTCACCAAAGATAAGCTTCTTACTCTCTTTAGTAATCGTCACCGCTACAAGATGAATCGAATCCCCATAATCCACCATCTTAGGCTTACGGTGAGTCAACATTAACTCTTCTGCTGCTTCATCCAAAATCCCCAAGTCGCGGCAAACCTGCTTAAGCTCTTTATTAGTCGGATCCTTCAGACCAACCCATAAAAGACGCGATGAGTCTTTCTTATAACCCGCTAATTTATCCAGAGGAATTGATTCACGCTTTTTACCGTGCACATACTCCACTGAAGCCATGAGCGATGAAGGCTTGCTCTCGTTCTGAGAAGCATCTGCAGCTGCTCTCTGCGCCTCAGACTCTTGCTCCAACAGAGAACTCTCTTCAGATGGATCGATACTTAATAACTCAGCAAGCTCAGAATTCTCACCATCCAGAGCGTGAAGCTGGGCATGCACCTCATCTAACTCATCTTGGGCTTGCTCAAATTCTTCCTGTGCATCTTCTAACTCTTCTTGGGCCTCTTGTAATCGCTCCTGAGCTTCTTGCATCTGGCGTAGATGCTGACGCTTAATGAGTTCAACATCATCATTTTGAATATCCTTAGTGGCCACAACTACCTCTACTCGAATAAGATTTCATCATTATATAACGCAAACTCGTTAAACAAAAAAATCCCCAACTCACAAGGAGTCGGGGATGTAAAAGTATTAGCAAATACAATTTACTAATACAACGACTACGGTAATCAAACTAAACCAAACAACTTGTTCTCAAGACAAGTACAGCGCCTTGGTTTAGTCAAATAAACTGCGGGCAATAACAATTTTTTGGACTTCGCTCGTGCCTTCATAAATTTGTGTAATACGTGCATCACGGTAATAACGCTGGACCGCATAATCCTCTAAGAAGCCATAGCCACCATGCACTTGAATAGCCATAGAACAAACACGCTCAGCCGTCTCGGAGGCAAATAGCTTGGCTTGTGACGCCTGTGATAAACAAGACACACCACGATCTTTCAGTGAGGCAGCATGAAGCACCATAAGACGTGCGGCTTCAACTTGGGTATGCATCTCAGCCAACATATTTGCAACGCTCTGGTGCTCGTATAATGGTTTACCAAATTGCACACGTTCTTGCGCGTATTGCACCGCGGCTTCGGCTGCTGCACGCGCAATACCAACCGATTGTGCACCAATACCAATACGACCATTCTCTAGATTCGACAAGGCAATAGATAGGCCCTTGCCTCGTTCACCTAATAGATTCGCCTCAGGAATGCGACAATTATCGAAGGTAATTGCGCAGGTATCAGAGGCACGAATGCCCATTTTCTGTTCAACACGACTAACGATATAACCAGGTGAATTGGTCGGTACGATAAAGGCAGAAATACCTTTCTTACCAAGCTCAGGATCGGTCACGGCAAAAACAATCGCGACTCCTGCACGCTTGCCATTCGTAACAAACTGCTTAGCACCATTGAGCACCCATTCGCCATTCTCTAAAGTCGCGCGACATTTTAAATTATGTGCTTCAGATCCTGCTTGCGGCTCGGTTAGGCAAAAACTACCAATAATCTTGCCTGCACTCATATCAGGTAACCATTGCTCTTTCTGAGCGTCAGTGCCTGCCTTAAGAATAGGACCACACCCTACTGAGCTATGTACGCTCATCATAGTGCCCATCGCCGCATCCGCCGCTGAAATCTCTTCGACCGCTAATGCGTACGATACGTAGTCCGTTAACGAGCCACCGTACTCAGCGGGAACCGTCATACCTAATAAACCTAACTCACCCATCTGAGTGATGGTGGCAGAATCAAGCCAACCGTCTTTTTCCCATTGTTCTGCATGGGGTTTAATTTCATTCTGTGCAAAATCACGCGCCATATCGCGGATCATTTGCTGTTCTTCACCTAAGGCTGTACTAAACATACTCACTCCTACTGCTTACTCATCATCTTGATGATGGCTGAGAAATCTAAGCCGCCATGACCTAGATTGCTGAAGGTTTGATAGAGTTGTTGTGCCGTCGCACCTAAAGTGACTGGTGCCTTAATATGACGCGCTGCTTCAGTTGCCAAACCCAAATCCTTTAACATTAAATCAGCACCAAAGCCACCTGAGTAATTACGTGAAGCAGGTGCTGTTTCGACAACACCTGGATACGGGTTGTACACCTCGCTACTCCAGCAACGACCTGATGAGGTATTAATAATACCCGCCAAAATCTTCGGATCCATACCAAGAGATACCCCAAGATTCATGGCTTCAGCAGCACCAATCATCGAGATACCGAGCAACATATTATTTGCAATTTTAGCGACTTGACCATTACCAGCACCACCGCAGTAAACAATATTCTTACCCATGGCAGAGAGGATTGCTTGAGCACGTGTATAGTCTTCTTCAGAGCCACCCACCATAAAGGTTAAAGTACCTGCTTGCGCACCACCTGTACCACCAGAAACAGGTGCGTCCAACATAGGATTACCTTGCTTCTGCGCAGCCGCTGCCACTTCACGAGCGGTTTGCGGATCAATAGTTGAAGAATCAATTAATAAAACGGATGGCTTGATAGCTTGTAAAATACCCTCATCACCCAAATACACTGAGCGCACATGAACTGATGCAGGTAACATAGTAACCAAGACCTCAATATCTTGCTTAGCCACATCTGCTGGGCTTGAGCACGCCTGGGCACCAGCCTGCACCAAGGTTTCAACCGAGCTCGGCACAAGATCAAAAACACATAAGCTATGCCCTGCTTTAAGCAAATTCAATGCCATTGGGCCGCCCATATTGCCCAAGCCTACAAAACCAATCTTCATATTGTCTCCTAATTTTTTGACTATACGCACGTATCAAGGCGTACGCCAGCATATGTCTAGCGGATTTATTTCTTATTTATTCATTGGCTAAACAATAAGCTGTATTTATACCTGAGAATGTCATTTAAAAGACGATTTGTACACGTTTCTAGGGATAGTCCCTAGAGAATAAGAGCAGGGATTCAGCAAGCCTGTCCTTTTTCCCCACACTTTAATTAATGGTATAGTCATATATTGTCTTCTTCAGTTCTTCTTTTGACATAAGCTTTACATAAACTTTGTGCTATTTGCCTAAGCCTTACTGTTTTGTTTCTTAGGTTCTTAGGTTCTTAGGCTTAGTTTTCTTAGGCTCAGCATTTTTATCAAGCTACGCATTTTATATTCGTTTTTATTCCTTGTATTTTTAGTTTTCCGATTGAATGTATAAATATTTACTCATTCTTGTCATTACCCTAAGCTCGATTGCCGCACCACAGCTATCTTATGCACGAACCCTGTACTGCAAAGTGGTGAATGTGAACGATGGCGACACAATTAACTGTTTGGATAAAAATAAGGAACAACACAGAATTCGTCTAAGCGAAATTGACGCACCTGAACGTAAACAAGCATTTGGCCAAAAATCCCGTAATTATTTACGTGACTTAATCATACATAAAGACGTTCGTGTAACAGTCGATGGTCGTGATCGCTACAAGCGTATTCTAGGTACAGTATATCTTCAGCAACGCAATATTAATTTAGCGATGGTACAAAGTGGTTACGCTTGGGCCTATGTGCGCTATGTGAAGAACCCCGCTTACACACGCGCTGAAGCCGAAGCACGTCGACTAAAGCGCGGAATCTGGGCCGAAGGGAATGCGATTTACCCTGAAGATTTTCGGCGTCGCCATCGAAAGTAATTAAACCACGCGTGACACCACTTCCCCGTGTTGGAAAAAGGCCTCGAGATTTTCAATCACACGCTGTGCCATGGCTTCACGCGTCTCATGCGTTGCACTTGCTAAGTGCGGCATTAACACCACATTATCTAAAGCATAAAATGCCTCAGGCACATGAGGCTCATTCGTGAATACATCTAAACCTGCGCCCGCAATCGTCTTCTCTTGCAAGGCTTTCAATAAGGCATCCTCATCGACCACTGTACCACGGGCAATATTCACGAGATAACCCTGCGGCCCTAAGGCTGCAAGCACTTGTGCATTAATTAGGTGTTGGGTCTGTGCTCCACCAACAGTGGCCACAATTAAGAAATCTGACCAAGCGGCCAAATCATTTAAGCTTGAAAAATAAGCATAATCCACATCGGTACGTTGGCTACGATTATGGTAGGCAATCTCACAATCAAAACCACCTAAGCGCTTAGCGATTACTTTACCAATACTGCCTAAGCCAACAATGCCAACCTTCTTACCTGAAACATTCGGCGTTAGACCATAAAAACCCTGTGGCCAACGCCCTTCACGAACATAACGATCCGTACGCACGACCTCGCGCACCACAGCCAATAAAAGCGCAATCGCGGTATCCGCCACCGCATCATTTAACACATCAGGCGTATTGCCTAGCTGAATGCCGCGCTGAGCTAAAGCTTGCGTATCAATACTATCGTACCCCACGCCAAAGGTACTCACCACTTTGACATCGGGCAAAAAATCTAAGTACTCAGTCTTAATACCAAAAAAAGCACCAGTAATCACTGCCTCAATACCCTTGCCTTGCGCTTGCAAAACCTCAAGTGGATTATCATGGCGCCATAATTCAAGCACATCATAATGCTTTGCAGTATGCTGCATAACCGTCTCATGCATTGGGCCAATCATTAAAATGCGTTTTGCAGATTGCATAAAAATTCCTTATTGATCTTGTCTGCAGCGTGAGCATTGCAAGCTACGCTAACATATAATTGATGTGATGATAAGTCTGCTAGTTCCTAGCCATAGTCGTGCTATGAGAACAGTGACTTTATGAAAACCGCGGCAGTTCCCAGCCTCGATGGAATGATAAGAAACGAATCAGAAAAGCTACCGAAGCCCCTATCGCTGCCACCACAATATTATGCATATTCGTGT
>CAZIKJ010000311.1:0-1626 GCA_964539685.1 uncultured Pelistega sp. | reverse complement strand
GGTTGCTTTCGAAGCCAGCGCAGAAGAACGCGATACACGCGGATTCATCTCAATCACAATCATACGACCGTTATCGGGGTTGACCGCAAACTGTACGTTCGATCCACCCGTATCCACACCAATTTCACGCAATACCGCAATCGAGGCATTACGCATAATTTGGTATTCTTTATCGGTCATGGTTTGTGCCGGAGCGACAGTAATTGAGTCGCCGGTATGCACACCCATAGGGTCCAAGTTTTCAATAGAGCAGACAATAATGCAGTTGTCTGCTTTATCGCGCACGACTTCCATCTCATATTCTTTCCAGCCCAAGAGTGACTCTTCAATTAAGAGTTCATTGGTTGGTGAAGCTTCAAGACCACGACGGCAGATAGTTTCAAACTCTTCAGGGTTATACGCAATACCACCGCCTGTACCACCTAAGGTAAAGCTAGGACGAATCACCACAGGGAAACCGGCTGTACCAATTTCAGTAGCAATTTTCTGTTGTACTGCCCAGGCTTCTTCCATTGAATGTGCAACACCTGACTTAGCTGACTCTAAGCCGATAGCGGTCATCGCGTCCTTAAATTTTAAGCGGTCTTCAGCTTTCTCGATGGCCTTTTCGTTGGCGCCAATGAGTTCAACATTATGTTTTGCCAAGACACCGTGGCGAGCCAAATCAAGCGCACAGTTAAGGGCGGTTTGACCACCCATAGTGGCTAATAAGGCATCGGGCTTCTCAGCCTCAATGATACGCTCTACGGCTTGCCATGTAATTGGCTCAATATAGGTTACATCAGCGGTCTCTGGGTCCGTCATGATGGTTGCAGGATTACTATTCACGAGAATAGTACGATAACCCTCTGCTTTAAGGGCTTTACATGCTTGGGCGCCAGAATAGTCAAACTCACATGCCTGACCAATAATGATGGGACCAGCCCCAATAATTAAAATGCTTTTTATGTCGGTACGCTTAGCCATAATTTTCTACTTCGCCATGTGGCTGATAAATTTATCAAATAACTCGTTAATATCGTGAGGTCCTGGGCTCTCTTCAGGGTGACCCTGGAAGCCGAAGGCAGAACGGTCAGTCAACTCAAAACCTTGCAAAGTGCCATCAAACAATGAAATATGCGTGGCACGTGCATTCGCCGGTAAGGTCTGTGCATCAACGGCAAAACCGTGATTTTGGCTCGTAATATACACGCGACCATTTTGAAGATCTTTCACAGGATGGTTAGCTCCGTGATGGCCAGTTTTCATCTTGACGGTCTTTGCATCAACTGCCAAGCCAAGAATTTGATAGCCTAAACAAATACCAAAGATAGGAATACGCTTTTCTAAAAAGGCTTTAGTGTTCTCAATCGCGTAACCCACAGCACTTGGGTCTCCAGGACCATTCGAGAGGAAAATACCATCAGGATTTAAAGCCAAGGCATCTTCAACTGAGGTTTGCGCAGGCACGAGTGTTACTTTGCAATTACGCTCAGCCAGCAGACGCAAAATATTATATTTAACCCCAAAGTCATAGGCGACAACGTGATATTGACCACCCTCAGTTTCGCTATACCCTTGACCTAATTTCCATGCACCTTGTTGCCATTGTACGGGTTCTTTCGTACTCACAACACTGGCTAAATC
>CAZIKJ010000310.1:0-11932 GCA_964539685.1 uncultured Pelistega sp. | reverse complement strand
ATTTTGCTTATAAGCATATACAAAAAAGCTATTGGATTGGTGGGGTGATTGGTAAAGATTTACTCTCATCAACTGCTTAGCAGAGCAGTCATCCCCCAAACTGATGCCTTATCAAAACCAAAAAAGCTCAGACCAAAATCTGAGCTTTTTTTCTAACCCTCTACATAACATCAGGTTCAGAACGGAATATCGTCATCCATATTATCAAAGCTATCGACATTCGTTGTCGGTGCTGATGGGCGTCCTTGCGGTGAGTTTTGAGCCATACCCGCACCTGCTCCCATACCGCCTGCTGCCGCTCCTGCGCCATAGCTTACACCAGGATTCTTGCGTGGACCTTTCGACTCAAAATCATCATTTGCACGAGATCCGCCATAGTTACCACCCGCTGGCTGATATTGTGTCTCATCGTCAAGGCGATGACCCCCACCTTCCTTTGGCTGAGTCTCTTGGCTACGACTACCCAACATCTGCATCTGATCAGCAACAATCTCGGTGGTATAGCGGTCCACACCTTCCTTATCCTGCCACTTGCGTGTCTTCAGACGTCCCTCGACGTACACTGAACTGCCTTTTTTCAAGTATTGGCCAACCACTTCAGCTTGGCGACCGAAGAAAACTACGCGGTGCCACTCAGTATCGTCACGACGCTCACCCGTATTCTTATCTTTCCAAGTTGAAGTCGTGGCAATTGAGACATTCGCGACGGTAAAACCATCTGGGTTATAACGCATTTCTGGATCGCGCCCTAGATTCCCTACTAAAATCACTTTATTGACTGACATATTATTTCCTAATTCTATAAACGATGAATCCTTAAGCGCAGCTCTCTGAGGCTCCCCTCACTCCTAAGATGAAGGTCTCTAAAGAACTGCCTTTCCTATGAAAAAGACGACTAATCACCACTCAGATTCATCTTATCATCTGATAAATTGCTGTCCTCTATTATAGCCATGCTACTTTGTCTGCGTGAGTACTTTCGTATGAGTCCTTGCTTTTTTAAGCGCAATTTTCCCTAGCCTAGGAAAGCTATTTCTTCAAACAAGAGCTTCCCTGCTTGCGCAAACGACTTTTTAAGCCAGCGCTTTCATGCCGCGCGAAACAAAGAACCATAAAGCCGCAATCGCAGCGCCAAGCAAGAACACGAAAGAACTGCCACCGTAATGGGCAATCAAGCCACCCAGTGCACCTCCTGCAGCCACGCCAAATGCCTGGCACATATTATATAAGCCCATGGCTAGCCCCTTATGCTGTGGCGGCGAGACACGCGACACCATGGAGGGTTGCAAGGCTTCCAACATATTGAAGGCCCAGAAGAAGACGATTAAGGCCAACACAATGCTAGCAAAATAGTGGCTCGCCAAGGGTAATAAAGCCATCACTACGGCTAATACCGCGACACTGACATCCAGGCCCAACTGGTGCACCTTACGCGTCTCAACGTAAAAGACGCCAGGCACCATTAAAACGAAAGCCACTAAAATCACAGGCAAATAGACTTCCCATAACTGTCCAATTTCGAAGCCCGCGACCTGTACTATTAAGGACGGCAAGACCACAAACATCGCCATCAAGATAAAGTGTAAGCAGAAAACCCCAAAGTTTAGGCGCATTAGGCTGTCATTCTTCATAACCTCTTTCACCGACACATCAGGAATCGCATGGTCATGCATAGGCACAACAGGCACCATAAAGGTGGCTAAAAGTAAGCAAATAAAGCCTAATGCGCTAATCGTCCAGAACAAGCCGCTAAGTCCTGCGATTTTCACCAGCAGGGGCGATAAAACCAAGGATACAGCAAAAGAGATCGCGATTGAGCCACCGACCATGGCCATCGCACGCGTACGCACCTCAGGACGCGTCGCATCGGCAACCCAGGCGGTGATCGCCGCAGAAACCGCACCAAAGCCTTGAATCGCGCGGCCAATAATCACACCCGTCACAGAATCACTCATGGCGCAGACGATGCCGCCCAGAATAAAGAGTGCCATACCCGCAATAATCACAGGGCGACGACCAAACTTATCGGAAATCATGCCAAACGGAATCTGCATAATCGCCTGCGTTAAGCCGTAGGCCCCAATCGCCAAGCCCACCAAGGCCACATTATCACCTTCAATCAAGGTCTTGGCCGCATCCGCAAACACGGGGGTTAATAAGAACAAGCCCAACATACGCACGGCAAATAATAAGGCCAAGCTACTGCTAGCACGGCGCTCTTGGGGCGTTAATTTGAGTTTTTCTTTCTTGCCTGCTGGCGGTGGGCAGTTAGGATTCGGTTGGCAGTTCGGTGTTGCAGAAACCATCAGATAAACCTTTATTATGAAATAAGTTTGCTAGGTGTTTTACCTTTGTGGCCTAGCTGCGTTATAGTAATGGATTAACCATGATAAATGGCTTAATTTCCTAGGCATATAAAAATTCCCATGCAGCAATCTCGTCGTTCAGCAGACTCTGACCCCTCTTTGCAGGATCTTATCCGCATACGTGGGGCACGTACGCATAATCTGAAAAACATCTCCCTCGATATTCCGCGCCACCAGTTGGTGGTCTTAACAGGTTTATCGGGCTCAGGGAAATCTTCGCTGGCTTTTGACACGCTCTATGCTGAAGGTCAACGCCGTTATGTCGAGAGTCTCTCCGCTTATGCTCGTCAGTTCTTGCAATTAATGGATAAGCCTGATGTCGATCTAATCGAAGGACTCTCACCAGCGATTGCGATTGAGCAAAAGTCGGCTGGCAGCAATCCCCGCTCAACAGTCGGCACGATTACGGAAATTCATGATTACCTACGTCTATTATACGCCCGAGTTGGCACTCCGTACTGCCCGACCCATGGTGAACCCCTGCAAGCGCAAAGCGTGGCACAAATTGTTGATGCTATTTTAGCGCTTGCTGAGGATACGCGGATTAGCATCTTGGCACCGATTGCCCGTGGTAATAAGGGAAGCTTTGAAGACAGCTTTGCGCAATTTCAAGCGCAAGGCTTTATTCGTGTACGTATCAATCAAACCATGTACGAGATTGATAACACGCCGTCTCTCTTAAAGAACGACAAGCACGATATTGATGTAGTGATTGACCGCCTTAAAGTCCGCGCTGAGAACCAGCAACGACTTGCGGAAAGCGTCGAAACTGCGCTGAAATTAGCCAATGGTCGCGTGCTTATTTTGAATATGGATACGCAAGAAGAGACACCCTTCTCTAGCCGCTATGCCTGCCCGATCTGCAGCCATAGTCTTACCGAACTTGAGCCGCGCTTATTTAGTTTTAATAATCCTGTGGGCGCCTGCTCACGCTGCGATGGCCTAGGTCAAGTTGCCGTATTCGACCCACAACGTGTGGTGGCCCTGCCTGAACTCAGCCTAGCGAATGGCGCAATCCGTGGTTGGGACACCCGCAATGCCTTCACCCACACCCTACTCAATAGCCTCGCCCTGCATTATGAGTTTGATCTACAGACGCCCTTCCAAGATCTAGACGAGCGCGTTCAAGCGATTATTCTGTACGGCTCTGGTGCGGAAGAATTAGAATTTTTATATTTAAATGAACAAGGCCGCACGACGGTAAAGCGCCATGCCTTCGAAGGGGTCCTGCCGAATCTAGAGCGTCGTTGGCGCGAGACGGACTCGGCTCCTCTGCGCGAAGAACTCAGTAAATTACGCAGTACTGTCTGCTGCCCTGAGTGTCATGGTTCTCGTCTAAAAGCCGATGCGCGTAATGTTTTTATTGGTAATGATATTCGCCCAGCGCTTGCGCATCAAACAGCAAGCGCAGAGCATGATAAGCGCCGTGGATTAGGCATCTACGAAGTAGAGGCTCTCTCCCTACTTGACTGCTTACGTTGGTTTGAACAGCTACAATTAAGCGGTGCCAAGCAAGAAGTGGCGGAGCGTATTATCCGAGAGATTCAATCACGTCTGCAGTTCTTAAATGATGTCGGCTTAAACTATTTATCCCTTGACCGTAGCGCCGACACCATCTCAGGCGGTGAGGCGCAACGTATTCGCCTCGCCTCACAGATTGGCTCAGGTCTTACTGGTGTGATGTATGTTTTAGACGAACCCTCAATCGGTTTGCACCAGCGCGATAACGATCGTCTCATCAAAACCCTGCAACACCTACGTGACTTAGGCAATAGTGTGATCGTGGTCGAACACGATGAAGATATGGTACGTGCGGCTGACTGGGTCATCGATATGGGGCCAGGAGCTGGCGAACATGGTGGTCAGGTCATTGCCCAAGGTACAGCGACAGAGCTCTTACAACACCCTGCCTCTATCACAGGGGCCTATCTGAGTGGTCGCCAAAAGATCACCGATTATCCACTGCGTCCCGTGAATCAAGAGACTCAGTGGCTAAGGCTATCAGGCTGCCAGGGACATAATCTCAAGAACGTCACGCTAAAGCTGCCTTTATCCAAGTTAGTGTGTATCACAGGCGTCTCTGGTTCTGGTAAATCAACACTGATTAATGACACGCTCGCAGCAATTCTCATGCGCGACCTCAATCGTGCCCATACGGATCCTGCGCCTTACGATCAGATAGAAGGCATGGACGCCTTAGATAAGATTATTAATGTCGACCAAAGCCCTATTGGCCGCACGCCTCGTAGTAATCCAGCTACCTATACTGGTTTATTCACACCGATTCGTGAGCTCTTTGCTGGCACACCTGAAGCCCGTGCACGTGGCTATGATGCTGGGCGATTCTCCTTTAATGTCAAAGGTGGCCGCTGCGAATCTTGCCAAGGCGATGGCGTGATTAAAGTCGAGATGCACTTCTTACCAGATATGTATGTGCCTTGTGATACCTGCCAAGGTCAACGCTATAACCGCGAGACCCTAGATATACGTTATCGTGGCAAGAATATTAGTGATGTACTTAACCTTACGGTAGAGCAAGCGCTAGAGTATTTCTCCGCGGTTCCTGCCATCGCTCGTCGCTTATCAACCCTGATGGATGTCGGCTTAAGCTATATTCGCTTAGGCCAAAGTGCGACCACCCTCTCAGGTGGTGAAGCACAGCGCATTAAACTCTCTCTTGAGTTATCTAAGCGCAGCACGGGCAAGACTTTCTATGTCCTCGATGAGCCGACTACAGGCCTACACTTTGCGGATATTGATTTACTTTTAAAAGTGTTAAATAAATTGGTGGATGCTGGTAACTCAGTAATCATTATCGAACATAATCTTGACGTGATTAAATCCGCAGATTGGCTTGTTGACCTAGGTCCCGAAGGTGGGCAAGGTGGTGGTCAAATTATCGCCACAGGCACGCCCGAGCAGATTAGTCAGAATCCACAAAGCCTGACAGGGCGCTATTTACAAGCCCATATGCATAAGGTCACTGCTGAATAGCCGCGCTGAGTCAGCCGATAAGCTGGACCCGCTGTTAGGCTCTTTAGCTTATAAAACTCAGGGGAGACCACTACGTCACCCTGAAAGACTGAGCCAAGGCAGTCAACCCATATGCTGCAATAATATATGACGTTAAGAAATACCTTACAAAGAAATAAGTCAACAATAAATACTTAAATCTTAAATAATCTTCTATGCTCTTTAATGGCATAGCGATCAGTCATGCCCGCGATATAATCCGCAATCGAACGCACGAGTTTATCTTCATCCTTTTTCTGATAGTCATTTGGTAAGAGACGTGGATTCTCTAGGAAGGCGGCAAACAGCTCTTTAATAACAAGGCGGGCCTTAGACGACATGCGCATGACTTTGTAGTGGCGGTAGAGATTTTTCATCAAGAAGCTTTTTAATTCATCCTCTTTCTGACGAATACCCTTGGAGAAGGCTACCAACATCGGTGCTTTATATACGTCCTGTATGGTTTTCACATGGTGCTTATGGATATTGTCCGCCGTGGTTTGTGAGAGATCGACAATCAGCGTATTAATCATGCGTCGAATCGTCTCGGAAATCACACGGCGCCCCTTAATCTTCGGATATAAGGCCAATACCGACTCATAATGTTCATTAAAGATCGCCACTTCACGGATTTGCTCAAGCGTAATTAAGCCTGAGCGCAAGCCATCATCAATATCATGATTGTTATAGGCAATCTCATCGGCCAAATTGGCCAATTGTGCCTCTAAGCAAGGTTGTTGCTTATCAATAAAGCGCTGACCGACATCACCTAATTCACGCGCATTCTTTAAGGAACAATGCTTGAGAATGCCTGAACGCGTCTCAAAGCTTAAGTTTAAACCATTAAACTCGGCGTAGCGCTCTTCCAACTCATCCACGATACGCAGACTTTGCAGATTGTGCTCAAAGCCACCCGATTTAGGGGCGTGCTTTTTCATAAATTCATTTAAGGCATCTTGTCCTGCATGACCAAAAGGCGTGTGACCCAAATCATGAGCCAAGGAAATTGCTTCCACCAAGTCTTCATTTAACCTTAAATTACGTGCCAAGGCCCGAGCAATCTGCACAACTTCTAAGCTATGTGTTAAGCGTGTACGGAATAAGTCGCCCTCATGATTGACAAAGACTTGCGTCTTATACTCTAAGCGTCGAAACGCGCCGCAATGAATAATGCGATCTCGGTCGCGTTGGAAAACCCCACGGTTCTTATCTTCAGGCTCATCGTAACGACGACCACGGCTGTCTTTTTCGTGACTGGCATAGGACGCTAAGTTAGACATCATGGAGTTTCCTTTTAATTTAGGCCACGGTTTTCTTTAAGGCAATACCTAGGTCTTCGTTAGGCACACTACGCACCACCGCCTCGCCAATGCTCTTGAGAAGGACAAACTTGATCTTGCCGCCAACCGACTTCTTATCCACTTGCATCAGCTCTAACCACTTACTGGTGCCTAAATTCGGGGCAACAACAGGACAACCAATCGCATCCACCAGATGGCGCACGCGGTCAACATCGGCACGTGGGAAACCAAGCACTTGTGCGGATAACTCAGCCGCTTGCACCATACCACAGCCGACAGCTTCGCCATGTAACCACTTGCCATAACCCATGGCATTCTCAATCGCATGGCCGAAGGTATGGCCGAGATTGAGAATGGCACGCAAGCCGGTTTCCTTCTCATCCTCACCCACCACATAGGCTTTCAGTTCGCAAGAACGCTGGATAGCATAGCTAATGGCTTCTTCATCAAGCTCACGCAATTTGCTCACATTTTGTTCACACCAGGCGAAGAACTCCGCATCTAATATCAAACCGTACTTAATAATTTCAGCCAAACCTGCTGAAATTTCACGCGCAGGGAGTGTCTTTAATACCTCAATGTCGATATCCACAGCAATCGGCTGATAGAAGGCACCAATCATATTCTTGCCAAGCGGATGATTAACCGCGGTCTTGCCACCCACTGACGAGTCCACTTGGGCTAATAAGGTTGTTGGCACTTGCACAAAACGAATACCGCGCATATAGCTAGCAGCGGCATACCCTGCCATATCGCCCACCACACCGCCACCAAAAGCAACAATCACGGCCTTGCGATCAATCTGGCGTTCAAGTAAAAAGGTATAAATATCGTTCAGACTTTCAATGTTTTTATAGGCTTCGCCATCAGGCACTTCACAGACAAAGACTTTCTTGCCCGTGACGGCTAAGGATTTCTGTGCGGCTTCACCATACAATTCTAAAATCGTCGGATTGCTGATTAATACAATAGCGCTTGCATCTTCTGGCACGGAAGTAGCCAGTTGCTGAATGAGCTTAGGCGCAATATGAATGCAGTATTTGGTGGTGTCGGTTTTAACGTGAACAATGCTCATTCAGGTCTCCTTTATCGTAAAAAGTTCTTTAATTGCTTAAGGACGCTTTGAACGGAGCCCTTACTAGTTTCTATGGTGACTGTTGCAAGGCGCTCATAAATCTCAGCACGTGCATCTAGAAGTTCGCGCAATCGTTCGCGCGGATTATCAGTTTGTAATAAGGGGCGATTCGGATCGCGAGCCACCCGACGAAAGAGCTCATCAACGCTGGCTTTAAGATAGATCACATGATCACTATGACGCAGAATTTCTTGATTTTCAGGCATCAGCACTGCGCCACCACCTGTGGCTAAAACCACATTATGTTGTTTTGCTACCTCTTTCAGTGTAGCTGTTTCTCGCTTACGAAAACCCTCTTCACCTTCAATATCAAAAATTGTCGGAATGGCCACACCACAACGACGCACAATTTCATGGTCTAAATCAATAAAGTCTCGACCTATTTCACGCGCAAGTGCTTTACCAATAGTTGTCTTGCCAGCACCCATCATACCTATGAAAATAATGGTTTGCTCGGGTTTTAATTGAGTATATTCTACGGCTTTATCTGTCATGTATCTGTTTGCAATGTTTGCACTTGTTTCGCTCTTATTAAATATTAACATTTAGCGTAGTATAAGTGACAGTAAAAGTATAAGAATAGTTACAAGATAATCTAGTTTTTTCGGTGCATTTTTTGCGCTAACAGATTAAAATCTCGCATATGAATACACAAGCATCCCCCCAAGAAAATAAGCATCGCGGTTCCTTCTTTAGCCGCTTTATTCTCAAGCCGCTGTTCTTTATGATCGGTATCGGCATGTGTTTAGTGTTGCTCGCTGTTTTAGCGGTCACCCTAACCTGGCCCAACCTGCCTGATCTGAAAGCGATGACTGACTATCGTCCACGTATTCCTTTACGTATTTACTCAGCCGATAAGGTGTTATTGGCGGAGTATGGTGACGAGCGTCGTAATGTCCTGAACTTACAGGAAATTCCTGAAGTGATGCGCGAAGCTATCTTAGCAGCCGAAGATGATAACTTCTATAGCCACGGCGGTGTTGACTGGTCGGGCGTGGGGCGTGCGGTTCTCGCCAACCTCACCAGCGGTGCTAAATCACAAGGGGCGAGTACGATCACGATGCAGGTTGCTCGTAACTTCTACTTATCTTCAGAGAAATCTTTCATTCGTAAATTTTACGAGCTTTTACTGACCTATAAAATTGAAAGCACGCTGACGAAAGATCAGATTCTTGAGCTGTATATGAATCAGATTTACTTAGGCCATCGCTCATACGGTTTTGCGGCAGCGGCGCGTACTTATTTTAATAAATCTTTGGCCGACGTCAGTATTGCTGAAGCGGCGATTTTAGCCAGTGTGCCAAAGTCACCTTCACGTACCAATCCACGTTCTAATCTTGAGGCCACTAAAGTTCGTCAGCACTACGTCTTAGACCGTATGCTCAAGCTTAACTATATTACTCAAGCAGAATATGACCAGGCTAAGGCGGAAGAGATTGTGGTGAGCTCGCGTGACCAAGGTGCGCCTGAATATAAGATTGCTCGCCATGGTCAATATGTGGCCGAGTTAGCCCGTCAATTGATGTTTAATCAATACCAAGATAATGTCTATGGTCGCGGTTTGAACGTCTACACCACCGTGCACTCTCAGGACCAACAAAATGCCTACGACGCCGTGCGTAGTGGCATCTTAAACTACACGCGTCGTAAAGCCTACACGGGTCCTGCGGAGCAATTAAGCTTGCCTGAAGGCCTTGAGAATGACAAGAAGAAGATGGCAGCATTTATCGAAGATGTCCGCGAAAAACATCCTGATAGCGATGAAATCTTAGCGGCCGTGGTGCTTTCTGCTAGCAATAATAAAGTGGTCCTCATGCGTGAAGCAGGTGAGCCCATTGAGCTAACAGGCAACTCTCTGAATAATGCACGTCGCTCTCTTGCGGCAAGTGTCAGTGAATCACGTCGTATTAAGCGTGGCTCAGTCGTCTATATCGAGAAGATGAAAGACAGCTGGAGCATTATTAACTTACCACTGGTGCAAGGCGCATTTGTCGCACTTAACCCTGAAGATGGTGCGATCCAATCTATGATCGGTGGCTTTGACTTCCATCTCGGTGACTTTAACCGTGTGACTCAGGCTTGGCGTCAACCCGGTTCAACCTTTAAGCCTTTTGTGTATGCTGCGGGTCTTGAGCGCGGTCTGACACCTGAAACCAATGTTTCAGACATGCCATTTACCCTGACCGCCAGACAAACAGGTAGCAAGCCATGGCAACCGAAGAACTACGGTGATTCTTATACGCCTAGCCAAACCTTACGCAACGGCATGTACAAGTCAAAGAATATGGTCTCCATTCGTATTCTTGAGGCGGTAGGGCCAGATTTTGCCATGGACTTTATCTCACGCTTTGGCTTTGATCCTAAGCGTCAACCACCAAAGGGTGCCTACCTGACCATGGCACTTGGTGCGGGTAGTGTGACCCCTCTACAGATGGCTGGCGCCTACTCGGTGTTTGCTAACGGCGGCTTTAGAATTAATCCCTATATCATCACTCATGTGGTTGACTCCAATGGCGTGACGATTATGCAAGCACAACCACTGAAAGCGGGCGATGAAGCTCACCGTGTGATTGATGCCCGCACCGCCTACGTCATGAATGATATTCTACGTGGTGTAGCACGCTCTGGTACGGCTGCTCGTACACAAGCGACCTTAAAGCGTAACGATATTGCCGGCAAGACAGGTACCACCAACCGCTCATTCGATGCGTGGTTTGTTGGCTATACACCGAAATTAGTGGGCGTATCTTGGTTAGGCTTTGACCAACCTAACTCACTAGGCGATCGTGAAACAGGCGGTGGCGCAGCCATGCCAATCTGGATGAGCTATATGAGTAAAGCGCTGAAGAATGTACCTGTGGTACAGCCTGGCAAATTACCCGATGGCTTAAGTAAAGTAGGTAATAACTTTTACTATAAAGAATTCCCACAAGGCAAGGCCATCACTAGCCTAGGTGCTGGCGCAGGTTCAGGTGCAGTTCCTGGCGCAGTAAAACCCGTGCAACAGCGCAAGAATGATGCGATTGGTGATTTGATTCAGTCATTCAACCCAACAGGTGGACCACCGATTCGCTTCTAAGTGTAGTCGTCACCCCCTCAGAATATTAACGAGGAGTGTGATTCAAGCGCTAATCACAAAAAAAGCCTTCGCTGTAAAACGTGAAGGCTTTTTTCATATAGACGGAAGTGGTATGTACAGAAATTGAGCACACCAGTCTGTGAATCACGCCTTAATCGTCACCACTAAGTCACGATCGACAATCTCGGTACAGCGGAAACTAATCTGCTCAGCCAAGTTCGGGCCACCACGTGTGTCCACCCATGTTTCACCTTCAAGACGGTAGTGAAAAGCCCCTGTTGGTGCCGCTAACCACATCTCTTGCAAAGGTGTCTGGGCGTTTACCACCACATGGCTCTTAGCATTAAACACCAAGGTTAAGACCTGGCCTTCACGATTCGCATCAACATCAATATCTAAATGCTCAAACCAGCCCTCGGCTTGGTCTTCAATTTGGTCTAAAATATTGTCTGCACGGACAAGAAATTCGGTTTCTGTCATAATAAAACTCTTTAAATCAAACTATTAGGGATTCTTACGTGTCTGCTTTCACTATAACACGCCGACAAGCCTCTATTGTAACCCTGATTGTCATCAGCACGATGATATCTGCTTGTGGCTACAAAGCTCCCGTATATTACCCTACACAAGCGCAAAAAGACCAAATAGCTGCGCGCGAAGCAAGGATTAAGGCCCGCAAGGAAGCCGCAAAGCAGAAGAAAGCCGAGGAAAAAGCCGCCGCTAAAGCGAAAGAAGCCGAGGAGCGTGCTAAAGAGGCCGCCGCTAAAGCACAAGCAGAAGCGGAAAAGCCTGTGTTCCGCACACCGAACTAGTAGGCTGTTCCTTATGTATTTCCTTATGTTATAGAAATGAATGAGCTTGTGACTATTGTCTAAACTTTGAAATCATGACTTTATAAGTTGCTCGCTGGCATAAGTACATGCCATGAACTGAAGCGATGACGCTAGACTAGGACGCTAAACTCAAGTACATACCGCAATGCCCTGCTGACCTTATGACCTTATAATTAACGAATATTCCATTACTCTCAGATTTATCT
>CAZIKJ010000309.1:0-7307 GCA_964539685.1 uncultured Pelistega sp. | reverse complement strand
GGCTAAAGAAATTCGTGCTAATTCACCGCCTGAGGCAACTTTTGCGAGCGGGCGGGGCGTAGACCCAGCATGGCCAGCGACATTAAAAACAATCGTTTCTAAGCCTTGTGCACTGGCTGGGCTGTCTTGTAGCTCAATCGTGAATGAGCCGCCTTGCATGGCTAAGGTTTGCATGGCTTCAGTCACGGCTTGACCTAGTGCCCTGGCGGTTTTAGCGCGTACTTTACTAAGCTCTCTAGCATGCTCATCATATTCAGCTTGTGCGGTATCCACTTTCGCTTGTAATGCTGCTAGGTCAATTGATTGATTGAGTTGCTCAAGTTCTTGATTGAGCGATGTGCGTAATGCATATAATTGCTCTGGCTCTACTTTAAACTTATTAGCGGCATCAAAAAGCGCTCGCATACGTTGTTCAACATGTTCTAAACGCTCCGGATCTAGCTCCACTTTATCCAGATAAGAAGCGAGGTCTGATGCGGCTTCAACGCAAGCAATTCGTGCAGATTCTAGGGTTTCGTAGATGGTGCTTAAGGCTGGGTCCTTTTGCATTAAGCTAGCAATCGTGGCGCATGCATGTGAGAGTTCCGTACTGAGTGATTGCTCATCATTGTCTAAGCGGTTTAAGGTCTGCGCTGCGCCTTCTAGTAAGCTAGAGGCATGGGCTAAGCGATTGTACTCAGTATTGATAGTTTCCCATTCATCCTTAGCTGGTTTGAGCGCATTTAACTCGTCTAATTGCCATTCTAGGCGTTGGCGCACAAGCTCTTGTTGCTCCCGATTCATACTTGCTTGTTGATACGTCTGCAAAGCAGCTTGCCAGGTTTTCCAAGACGTGGCTACTTGCTTGACGTGTTCTTGGTGTTTGCCATGCGCATCCAACATCTGTCGTTGAGCGCTAGGTTTTAATAAGAGTTGGTGAGCGTGTTGACCATGAATATCAATTAAGAACTCGGCGACCTCACGTAATTGGGTCAAGGTGGCAGGAGAGCCATTGATAAAAGCCTTGCTCTTACCTGCGCGGTCAATCACCCGACGTAGTACCAATTCACTATCGTCAAGCTCTTGCGCTTGTAACCATTCTCTTGTGGCTTGATTGGTTTCAAACACCGCACTAATCGTCGTCTTGTCGGCGCCCTCACGAATATAGTGCGGTTCACTACGTTGACCTAAACTCAGCGCTAGGGCATCAATTAAGATTGATTTACCCGCACCCGTCTCACCCGAAAATACAGTAAAGCCTTCAGCAAAGTTGATATCAGCTTGATCAACAATAACAAAATCACGAATATGAAGCGATACGAGCATCTTGATTAACCTATTTTCTTACTCACGTAAACTTATTTGTTTTAACTTCCGGCCTGCGTAGCATTTCAGGCCTTAATTGCAATATTACCGACTTAATGGTCCTGCCGACCTTAGCGGTACTGCTGATCTTAACGGGTACAACTTCCAATATGACCAGCGATTACATCCGCTCGGCTAACTATTACTTCTAACCTTAGCGGAAATGAGCACCAGGCCAAATCGATCTTAACCGTCTTTATCGCTCACTTCAGGCATGATATTCCAATGCAGTTTCTGACGTAGCGTTGAGAAAAAGCTATAGCCAATAGGGTGTAAGAACTCAATTTGGTGGCTAGCTTTCTTCACCACGATCTGATCGCCTTCTTGTAAGTCAGACCAAGTTTGCATATCAAAGTGGACGTTAGCACCAGTACCTGCACGACTAATTTCTGATAGGGTCAAGGTTAATACCCCATCTGAAGGCACCGCAATAGGACGGTTTGATAGAGTTTGTGGCGCTACTGGCACTAATAAAAAAGCATGCACTGTCGGATGCAGGATAGGACCATTAGCTGAGAGTGAGTATGCGGTTGAGCCAGTGGGTGTCGATACAATTAAACCGTCAGCACGTTGCTTATACATATGCTCATTATTGTAATCCACACTGATTTCAATCATGCCACCGCGGCCTGCGCGATTCAGTACTACATCGTTCAAGGCCAAGGCACTGGTCAATACCTTGCCATTGCGCACAATTGAACCTTCAAGTAAGGTGCGACATTCACTTTCGTATTTACCTTCAAGCACAGATTTCACCGCATCAATCGAGCGGTCAACAGGAATATCCGTAATAAATCCTAAGCGCCCATGATTAATCCCCACCAAGGGTACGTTGTATCGCGCTAAGGTACGCGCCACACCCAGCATGGTGCCATCACCCCCCATGACAATGGCGAGGTCTGCGGTTTTGCCAATCTCTTCGACACTGGCCGTTGGATACTCATGAACTTGCGTATTATCGGCAGTGGCCTGTTCAATTAAAACATTGACATGCGCTTGCTCAAGTACTTTAGCTAGCTCACGCAAGGGGCCGTCCATTCCAGAGTCTTGATAGCGACCAAATAAGGCTACAGTTGAAAAATGCATGTGCTGACCATATACAGTAAAATGTGTTAAGTATAGTTTAATTGGTATATTCTACCTGTGCTTTACTTTTTCAACGAGTCGGTTGATAAAAAAATCCTATTTTATTGCGTGGAATTTATGGATGAGCGTTCTCGATACCTTTTGACTGCTTTAATTGAACATTATATTGAAGATGGTCAGCCTGTTGGCTCTAAGGCCTTGGCGCAACAGTTTAAGCTATCTCCAGCGACGATTCGTAATGTGATGGCCGAACTAGAGGCGCTTGGTTTTATTCAAAGCCCACATACCTCAGCAGGGCGCATCCCTACGCCTAAGGGGTATCGCATGTTTGTCGATCACCTATTGTCGGTGCAGTCGTTTCAGCTTGAACAGCCAGAAGATTGGCAGCGTGCCTTTGTGGATAATTCACCCAAGCAAGCGATTAATACGGCAGCGAGCTTGGTATCAAGCCTAACAAGTTTTGCCGGTATGGTCTTAACCCCACAGCGGGCGCAGATATTTCGTCATATTGAGTTTATTCGCCTATCGGATAAGCGTATCTTGTTGATTGTGGTGACTCCTGACGGTGATGTACAGAATCGTATCCTCAGTGTCAATAAAGATTATAAGGATACTGAGCTGACGCAAGCAGCGAACTATTTCAATCAACACTTTAGTGGCAAGTCCTTCAACGAGGTGCGGGTGGAGTTAGCGCAGCAATTGCAAACACTTAAAGAAGATATCTCGCGCTTAATGCAAGCTGCAGTCGACTGTGGCCATGATCTGCGTAAAGATGAGGTGCTCATCTCGGGTGAACGACATCTCTTGGATGTGGTGGATATTGCTTCAGATATGAATCGCTTACGTCAGACATTCTCACTGTTTGAGCAGAAAACAGAACTCTTACAGTTATTTGATGTCTCTTCCAATTCGCAAGGCGTGCAAATTTATATCGGTGGCGAATCGAGATTATTACCTTTGGATGATGTCTCTGTTATCACAGCACCATATGAAGTTAATGGTAAAATTGTGGGCTGTCTAGGCGTTATTGGTCCGAGTCGTATGTGTTATGATCGGGTGATTCCTATTGTCGATATTACCGCACGCTTATTAAGCAGTGCGCTAAGTCAAGATTAAGTTTTTTATGATGTCAATTCCTCAAAGTGCTTCGAAACAAGAACCCATTGGTATCCTGTTGATTAATTTAGGTACGCCTGCAAGTTATCAAGCGAAAGATATTCGTGCGTACTTGAATGAGTTCCTCTCCGATCCGCGCGTCGTGGAATTGCCTAAGCTACTCTGGCAACCCATTTTAAAAGGCTTTGTGTTGCCGTTTCGACCGCGTCATTTGGTTGAAAAATATCGTCTTGTGTGGATGCAAGGTGGTTCACCCCTGTGGGTGTATAGCCAAGCTCAGGCTCAGGCTTTGCAAGCACGGTTTGCACCAGAACAGGTAATTGTCGACGTAGCTATGCGTTATGGTGAGCCTGATTTAGGCAAAACTTTGCGCCGTCTTCAAGCGCAAGGCTGTGATCGGATTCTGATTGTACCGATGTATCCGCAATATGCGGGGAGTACTACAGCGACGATTGTGGACCGCATTGCCGACATCTTAAAGCCCATGCGCGAGCAGCCAGATTTACGCTATATTAAGTGCTTTGCTCGTCACCCAGGCTATATACAAGCCTTGGCCCATAAGGTGAGTAGCTTTTGGCAGGCGCATGGTACACCACAGAAATTGTTATTAAGTTTTCATGGTTTGCCCCAGCGCACCGTCGATGAAGGTGATCCATATCAGAAAGATTGTTTGTCAACTACGCAACAGTTGCGCGAGGCCTTGAGTGCTTATAATGTGCCGATTGAGGCGAGTTTTCAAAGTCAATTTGGTAAGGCGAAGTGGATTGGTCCCGCAACTCAAGCCACACTTGAGTCTTACCCAGCTCAGGGTGTGACCTCAGTGGATGTGATGTGTCCTGGCTTTGTGGCTGATTGCTTAGAAACCCTAGAAGAAATTCAGTTGGGCTGTGCCGAAGCCTTCCACCAGCATGGTGGTCAGCAGTTCCGGTATATCCCATGTTTAAATGATGATGAGGTATGGATTGATGCGTTAGGCACGATGGTGTCGGAGCAACTTCAATCTTGGCCCTCGACTAAATAAAGAGAGTAAATTATGTTACGTAAAAATCCCCGTGGTGACTACCCGGAAGTGCATGAGAGCGCCTTCGTTGACCCGACTGCGATCTTATGTGGTCTGATTAAAGTTGGACCGAACGTTTTTATTGGCCCATACGCGGTCATTCGTGCTGACGAAGTTGATGAAAATGGTGAGATGGAGCCTATTGTGATTGGTGCCAACTCGAATATTCAAGATGGCGTGGTGATTCACTCTAAAGATGGCGCTAGCGTTACCATCGGTGAGCATACCTCAATCGCCCACCGTTCAATTGTGCACGGTCCATGTGTCGTGGGTTCGCACGTATTTATTGGTTTTAACTCGGTATTGTTTAATACCACCGTGGGTGATAATGCGGTTGTACGTCATAACTGTGTGGTTGATGGTCATGATATTCCTCCGTCCTTCTACTTGCCCTCAGCGACCCTCGTTAGCCGTGCGACTGATTTGAATAAACTCAAAACTGTACCTGATGATGCACGCGAATTCTCAGAGTCTGTGATGCATACCAACGTCAGCTTGGCTTGTGCTTACCGCAAGGTTCAGAATACATTCTAAAAGCCCTCACGTGCCTAAACAGCGCGGTGGCAGTTAAAGAGTCTAAGGAATAGGAAAAGGCCCAAGGCGCCTTAATCTAGGACGGTCTCTATGGCGAGTCAGCGACAGTGCAGGCACAACGGCTTTTACCCAACAACGGCTTCTACCCAATAGAGGTCGTTTTTTCTTTGCAATTACATGCATTGTCCCCTTGAAAAAATAAAACCTGTCCTTATGTACACGGGATAAAGACCGTTTTATGGAGAATTTCCACATGTCACAAGACAATCAACACAATCCAGAACAAGATATTGAAACTGCGGCATCTGATGCGGCACAAGAGGGCGTAGAATTAGACGCTGCGGTAGATGAGGTCATCCTAGAGGATAGTCCTGAACAAAATTTGATTGGCGAACTACAAAACGAAGTATTAGCATTGAAAGATCAGCTTTTACGTGCGCACGCTGAGATGGAAAATATTCGTCGTCGCTCGCAAGATGAAGTGGCTAAGGCGCGTAAGTTTGGCACAGAATCGTTTGCCGAAAGTCTTATTCCTGTGCGCGATAGTCTTGAAGCCGGCTTAGCACAAGAAAACCAAGCGGCTGAAGATTTTAGGTCCGGTATGGAAACTACCTTGCGCCAATTGACCGCTGCTTTTGAGCGTAATCATCTTAAGGAAGTTAATCCAGTAGTGGGTGATAAGTTTGACCCGAATGTACATCAGGCTATCTCTTCAGTCCCGAATCCTGAGGTTGCGGCGAACTGCGTGATGCAAACCTTACAGAAGGGTTATACCATGGCTGAGCGCGTATTACGTCCGGCTTTAGTGATTGTTTCTGCCGGTTAAAATTTAGAGGGCTGAGCGTTGAGTCATTTAGAGGACTGAGCCTTGAGCCCTATTTTTCAAGACTTGGGTGGGCCAGCATGAACCCCCAATCTTTAGTGGATGTGGTAGTAATGACGACAAACTTTGAGCCGATCGCCTTTTTTAAAGAGTTTGGCATGCATGCAATAAGCAGCCAGACTTTTGATGAGCTAATTCAGAACACGGCCGATGACTTAGTGTGTATTTTCCTCTGGGGCCAAGATTGCTATAACTGCAATGTCTTTAAACAGACAGCAATGGGCATGAAAGAGAAAATCCAGGACTTGAATTTGCGCTGGTTTCAAGCTGATGTCTACCAAGACGAGGCACTAGGGTTGAAGTTTGGTTTACACGGTGTGCCATGCTTTGTCTTCTTTTATTGTGGTCGACGTCTAGGTCGCATCTCAGGATGGCAAGGACTGCCTTATTTTACGCAGGTTATTGAGGATTTAAGAAAAAAAATTCAACAACCATCTTGAAAATAAATTAAGTACCCCTACATAGGGAGTATGAGAATGAAACCTTATTCATCAGCCAGATTGCTAAACAATAATTAGCAGCGGATTGACAGAAAATAAGGTTTTTTAATGAAATTTAGATTATTTATGCAAAGGTGCAAAAATGGGAAAAATCATTGGTATTGACTTAGGTACAACCAACAGCTGTGTATCATTTGTTGACGGCGACCAAGTTAAAATTATCGAGAACGCTGAAGGCGGTCGTACTACCCCTTCAATCGTTGCCTATGCGGAAGATGGCGAAGTATTAGTAGGTGCGCCTGCTAAGCGTCAAGCGGTTACTAACCCTAAAAATACTATCTACGCAGTTAAGCGTTTGATCGGTCGTAAATTTACCGATAAAGAAGTACAGAAAGACATCAACTTGATGCCGTATAGCATTGTTAAAGCCGATAACGGTGACGCCTGGGTTGAGGCGCAAGGCAAGAAGATGGCTCCTCCACAAGTGTCAGCTGATATTCTTCGCAAGATGAAGAAAAGTGCGGAAGACTTCCTCGGTGAAGAAGTGACCGAAGCCGTGATTACGGTGCCTGCTTACTTTAACGATAGCCAACGTCAAGCCACGAAAGACGCAGGTCGCATCGCTGGTTTAGAAGTTAAGCGTATCATTAACGAACCAACAGCCGCTGCTTTAGCCTTCGGTCTTGATAAAGTCGGTAAAGGCGATCGTAAAATTGCCGTGTTCGACTTAGGTGGTGGTACATTTGACGTGTCGATCATTGAGATTGCTGATGTTGATGGTGAGAAGCAATTCGAAGTGTTGTCAACTAACGGTGACACCTTCTTAGGTGGTGAAGACTTCGAC
>CAZIKJ010000308.1:0-2248 GCA_964539685.1 uncultured Pelistega sp. | reverse complement strand
GTGGTTGCACCGAGCGCCTCAGGAGGCTCACGTATAATTCGTTTCTTCTGTCAACGGCATTTGAAAATTGAACACGTTGTGGCGCAATCGGCCGTTGATTTTTGACCACCCCCTACTTAAATATCACTCACTAAAGGAGTGATACCTATTTTTCTTTTATCTTTAAGCCGATAGCTTTCACCACTCATTGGTACGACGTGACAATGGTGTAGTAGTCTATCTAACATAGCCGCAGTGAGTGTAGCATCATCCGCAAATGTTCCCGCCCACTGGCTGAATGGCAAATTACTGGTGACAATAACACTTCCTTTTTCATAGCGTTTGGCAATGACATTGAAGAAGAGATTTGCCTGCTCCCGCCCAAAGGGTAAATAGCCAATTTCATCAATCACCAGAACTTTAGGTGCCAACACCACGCGATTCATATACGCCTTCAGTTTACCTTGAAGGTGTGCCGAACTAAGCTGTAGCATCAAATCAGAGGCGGTAATAAACCTGACTTTATAGCCCGACATAACGGCCTTATAGGCCAGACTTATCGCTAAATGTGTTTTTCCTATACCACTTGGGCCGAGGAGAACAATATTCTCACGGCGCTCAATAAAACCTAAATTGGCTAATTCTTTCACCTGTGCTTTAGGCACACCGCTCGCTAATTTAAAGTCATAGTTATCCATCGTTTTAATCACAGGTAAGGCGGCGAACTTGAGCAGCGTGGACTGAGTGCGCCCGTGCTTGGCTTTGATCTCCTCCATTAAGAGTTGCTCAACAAAGTCAGCATAGGTTCCTTCTTGTTGCAGATGATGATCAGCAATGTGTGGCCAAGCCTGTTCCATCGCCATCAAACCTAACTGCCGACAGAGATCGGCAATTCGTTCATGTTGTAAATTCATCTTAGCGCTCCTAATAAACCATCATAAACAGAAAGCGGATGCTGTAAGCTCTCAACGGGTATAGGTTGGCGCTGTAAAGAAATCGGTATAGCCTCATCTTGACTGCCACTCCATATCGGCAATGGCAACATCATGTGTCGCTCTTGCTGTAACCGTTGGGCCGGTATTTCTTGGGTCGTACCATGAATACGCGCATTGGCGGTTTGCTCAAGCCATTTGCCGATATAGCTATTGGCCGTTTGTACATCCAATTGCAAACCCACCTCTTTAAAGGTGGCTTGTAACGGAACAATAAAGCTACTTTTAAGATAACGATTGAATCGCTCCACTTTACCTTTGGTCTTGGCTCGATAAGGACGGCAGACCTTAGGTACGAACCCATAGGTCTTGGCAAAATCTACTAAGCAAGGGTTCCATCGATGTTCACCTAGGCCATAGGCATCTCGCTCGAGAATAATGCTTTTTGCATTATCAAAAAGGACCTCTTTGGGCACACCACCAAAGAACTCAAAACTTTGCTTGAGTCCTTCTAGCCACGACTCACTACGTTCATTATCAAAGAAGCAAACAAAGCTAGCCCGTGAATAGCCTAGGGTAGCTACAAACGCTTTTAATGGTTGCACTCCTCGGCGAATAATGGTGAAGTCAACTTGCATTTGCTGACCTGGCTGAGTTTCAAAACGGACAAGGGGATGGGCTTGTTTGGTAGGTCGTAATGTGGATAAGTAATCACTTAATATCCTAATCTTTCCTGTATAGCCTTGCTCTAAAATCTCTTTAAACAGCACCGAAGCGGGTATCCAATCTGGATGCGCTGAGCGTATACGCCCCTGAAGATAGGCTTTAAAAGGCGCTAACTTACTCTCTTTAGGTGGCCTGATCTTATAGCTGGGTACATTGCTTATCTCTTGATTAAGATACTTTTTTACCGAGTTTCGAGATATTCCTGTTTCATGAGCAATTGTATGCCCCTGCATTTTTAACACGTGTATGGTCATTACCATCTCCTGAGTTAACATGTGGCCTCAAATGGCCACTAGTTTATGCACAAGGTGGTCAATTTTCAATTGCCGACAGTGGTCATTTTTACACTGCCGTTAACATTAGGTTTGATACGCAAGTTTAACTCGAGCTCGCGGTAGATTCGATAGACTCGTTTGTGGTTCCATTTAAAGCCTTTAATATTACGTAAATACAGGACACATAGCCCAAAGCCCCAGTTACGTTGAGCGGTGATTAATCGAATCAACCAGTCAGCAATGACCTCATTCTCACCGGCTTGTCTAGGCTGGTAGTAATAGCAGCTTTGGCTGATGCTAAATACTTCGCATGCAACTCGTATACTCGCTCTAAAT
>CAZIKJ010000307.1:0-1988 GCA_964539685.1 uncultured Pelistega sp. | reverse complement strand
ACCTACACCCGACTGAATCGGCAATAAGTTCGGTGGTAATACACCCTTAGTCACTTCTTGCTTTAAGAAATTAATAATGTGAGAAGCGATTTTCTTCGAACCCTCGTCAGGCTCAGTGAATTTGTTCACGCGGTCTTGGCCATTGGTTTCCACAATTGCGATAATTTTCTCTTGTGGGCATAGATAGTATGGCAAACCGATACGCTCTTCCGCATGTTCAATCGGCACAGATTTACGATGAGGCGGCAACTCTGTGCCGTAATAGATATCATGCATACCCTCAAGTTTTTCATTCAACGCATAGTTCACTTCAAGAATTACTTTATCAGCACGATCAATCCAGGTCTTATTGTTACCCACTGAAGCAGCAGGAATTAAGGTGCCATCTTCATGAATACCAGCCACTTCAATGATCGCAATATCTAACTTACCGTAAAAGCCAAACCAGGCATGTTGAGCCACGTGCGATAAGTGAATATCCATGTACTCCATCTCGCCAGAGTTAATCTTGCGGCGTGCAACTGGGTCAGATTGATATGGTAAGCGCATACCAATGGCATCAACCTCAGCCAAAGCACCATCAAGCTCAGGAGCAGTTGAAGCACCTGTCCATACATTAATTTTAAATGGATTACCCTTATCGTGCTCTGCGCGAATGCGTTTCGCTAACGCTACAGGCACCTCTTTCGGATAACCTGAACCCGTAAAACCACTCATACCAACATTCACATCCGATGCGATCAACTCAGCCGCTTGTTCGGCACTCATAATACGGTCTAACAATGCTACACATTTAATTCTAGAGTGTTTTGTCATATGTCCATCTTCGCAAAATAAAAAAGTGCCCTACTGGCACAAAATATTAACCTTGGCGTTGCGTATTTACCCTAAAAATCAATAAAGCACTTGATTCTTAAGCCAGCGCCAGGAACTGTCGTTATTGTACCATTTCATCATGACATTTCTGTGTAAGTTGTCTGTTTTAGACGCTTTATATGACTTTTATTACAATAAGTAGTGCGTATTTGTTGTTAAAGGTGGAAGCTACTTTTTATTGTCAATTGGGATTTATATTAAGACATGGAAAACGCACAAACACTTAATGCTTGTGCGCTCAAGATTTAGAGTTCAGTTTAATTAGGCGATGAATGCAAAGTGTAATTACCCAAGCCGAACGAAGCATTCTTCCCCAAGTGCAACCACTGCGCTATAAAGAATAAAGACGACCATAGAGAGTCTAAATCCTTAAATTGCCAATGACCGACAACACCCCCCAAGTGCATATATTGTTCTTGCCTGGTTGAATAACGTTGCCAATCTTGCCACTGAAGCAGATGTTGATTTGGAATACGAGCAGCCTGCGTCTTGAGCTGAGCAAAATCACCCTGCATCGGTGCCTGCCAATATTGCCCAGCAACCAAAGATACTCGACGCAGTAATTGCATCAGTAAGGCAGAGCCACTAATCGTATGCTGATTAAGCACCTTTCCATTACTTTGAAGACGCAAGGGAGTCACAAAACTCAACACAAGCTCACTCGGCAAATCCGCAGGCACATTGACAGTAGCGTGATGATCAACTAATTGTTGATTCTTAAGAATACTATACGCTTGCGCATCAGCAGGACAATAGAGAACATCGTTCAATATACCCTGACCACCCGAAACTCCCATATTGAATGCGTGAGACCACGCTAAAGAAATTAAAGGTAAAAGCCCGATCGCTTGCTCCCCCATCAATACCATATGAAAACTAAATACCTGCCCTACTTCATACGTATGCTCACCCCAAGGCGGCGGCTCAATAACATAAGGCGCAGGAATCTTATTTAAATTTTGTAAGCCAGTTTCTTGCAAAATAGGAGGCTCGAAAATATGCGCATAATGACAACTTTGCTT
Organism: uncultured Pelistega sp.; assembly: GCA_964539685.1. Lineage (GTDB taxonomy): Bacteria > Pseudomonadota > Gammaproteobacteria > Burkholderiales > Burkholderiaceae_B > Taylorella. The sequence continues at coordinate 90 of CAZIKJ010000307.1, read as the reverse complement.
CATTAGGCATGTGTTGCATAACTCTTGTTCTGTATTTATACAGGCTAAGCGCTTTAGTGCATGACCGAAAGCTCCACGCAAGGCTGAGCC